>NZ_DDHH01000075.1:6363-6639 GCF_002338015.1 Rhizobium sp. UBA1881 | reverse complement strand
ACGCTCTTCCGATCTTGGCGGTGGCGGTCATTCGCGTCCCCCGCCACGGCGCGGCGGTGGCGGTGGTGGACGACGATAGGATCTGACCGGGTTTCCAGAGCCAATGGAGGCAACCATGGCATTGCGACTGAAGTTGAAGCGTTTGCTGGTTGGCGTGGTCCTGCCCTTGACGTTCGCAAGTTCGTCCTTGGCGCAGACCGCCCTCTCGGAGTTCATCGGCAAGGCGCCGCAGCCGTCCTTCGACACGCCTGATATGGCGCTCGACAAGCTGAAGGC
>NZ_DDHH01000075.1:0-6120 GCF_002338015.1 Rhizobium sp. UBA1881 | reverse complement strand
TCGACAAGCTGAAGGCGGTGCTTGCGGCAAACGATCTGAATGGGCTTGCGGAGCTGCTCGGGCTGAAGGCCGACAAGCTCAAGGACAACAACGCGGCCATGGTCAGCTACGCGCTGATCCGCGAGGGCGCGTCGCGGCTGATGAAGCTCGAGGATCTCGATGGGCGCAAGGTCGTTGCCATCGGCGACAGGCTCTGGCCGCTGCCGTTTCCGCTGACGAAGGGCGCGGACGACAAGTGGACGTTCGACACGCGCACCGGACTGGAGGAGATCGTCAACCGCCGTATCGGCGAGAACGAACTCGCGACGATCGAGACCATCCATAATTTCGTCATCGCTCAGCACATCTATGCCTCGGAGGATCGGACTGGTTCTGGCATCTACGAGTATGCGCAAAAGCTGATCAGCTCGCCCGGCAAGCGGGATGGGCTCTATTGGCAGGCAGGTCCGGGTGACGAGGACAGCCCGGCCGGCCCGCTGATCGAGACGGCTGCCTTCGGCAAGGCCAAACGCGGCGAGGGCTACTTCGGATATCACTATCGGATACTGACGGGGCAGGGCGACAACGTGCTCGGCGGCAAGCAGAGCTACATCGTCAACGGCCACATGACGGCAGGCTTCGCGGTGATCGCGTGGCCGGTCAAGTACAGAGAGACGGGTGTGCAGACATTCATCGCCAATGGCATGAGCGTCATCTACCAGCGCGACCTCGGGCCGGAGACGGAGAAGAAGGCGGCGGCGATCAAGACCTTCAATCCCGACAACAACTGGTCGGTCGTTTCCGAATAGGCTGAAACGCATTCGGGTGGCGGTTGTCAAAAACAACCGCCACCCGTCAAATCGATGCGCTATCCTAGCCCCTCTTGGGGCTTTATTTGACTGGGGGTTCCCAGGTCAGGAACAGGCCGACATCGCCGGGCATGCCACCGGGGAAATCGATGATCATGGCCTTGAGGCCATAGCCCTGGGGCTTGGCAAGCTGTTCGAACAGGTCGAGAAGCTCCTTCGCTTTGCCCTGAAGCGTCTTCTGCCATCCTGGAAGGCTGTTGTTGATGGCGCGGCCGCCGTCGTCGCAGAAGCTCGAGGGGAAGCTGTAGATCATCGCTTCGTACTTGCCATCCGCCGCGGCTTTCATGACGAGGCGCTTGATCATTGCGCGTTCCTTCTCGTCGATATGCTTGCGGAAGAAGTCCTCGACGAACTCGGCATGCTTTTCAGCTTCTCGCGCCTTGATCTTCTCGTCGCGCTCCATTTCGGCGATCTGGAGCTCAAGGGCGCGTTTGCGTAGTTCTTCGGCGCTGGCCATGGAATGGGGTGCGGATGTCTGCGTCGATGTCATCTCTACGTCCTCCAAGTTCATCCTCAGGGGATGATAGGGCGGATGGAGAAGCGAAGGCAGTATGATACGCGGGGGTGGCTGTAAGATACGGTATGTTACGGCTGCGGCCCGGAATGGCTTGAAAAAGGCTTCGAATGCTGGCCGTCGAGGTCGATCCTGGCCTCCTTGCAATCGTGTGACGGCTCCAATTCAGCCCGCCAAGGCCGATGTGCGTTACGGTAATATACGCTCCGTTCGCGCGACATCATGCCATCGTCCCGCCCGTCGATGTGACCAGTCAGGGACGGATAGGATGAAAAGATCAAGACGAGGGATTCTGATAACGGCCGTTGCGTGTGTCTCCATGGGCCTTGCCTGGGGAGCGTCGGCGCAGACCTTGAGCTATGCGGATGCGGTGACGAAGCTCGCGAGCGATTGCGGCTCCGACATCCAGAAACTGTGCAAGGGCCTGAACCTCGGCAGCGGCCGCATCGCCGACTGCCTGCAGCAGAACGCGGCGAAGGTTTCGCCGAGCTGCAAGGCTTCGCTTGGTACCGTCTTCCAATCGATCACGACGCGCGAACAGGCGCAGACGGCCTATGAACGCGTCTGCCAGCGCGACATGTCGAAGAGCTGCAACGGCATCAAGGGAGACGGCTTCGTGCTTGCCTGCCTGATCAAGAAGCAACCGCGCGTCAGCGATGAATGCAATCAGACGATCACCAATGCCGGATGGAGATGAGACGATGAAGCGGGTTCTTTCGAAAGCAATCATTGTCGCGGCGGCGGTTATCCTCGTTCCAGCACTGGCATCGGCGCAGGAAGTGTCGCAGGAGCGCATTGTCAAGGGGCTCGGCAAGCTGACCTCCGCAGCGCCAGCCATCGATCTCGAAATCCTGCGACAGGAGGCGATCAGCGGCGGCAGCAAGCAGATGTCGGAGCTGCCGAACTGGAAGCGTATCGCCAAGCTGCCGCAGATGGTGGTCGAGATCAATTTCGAGAACGATTCCGTCGCGATCCAGCCGAGTTCCTACCGCACGCTCGGCCTGCTTGCCGACGCGCTGCACCATCCGAACCTCTGGGACTACAAGTTCCTGGTGGTCGGGCATTCGAGCTCGACGGGCGACGAGAAACACAATCTCGATCTCAGCGAGCAGAGGGCGGCCGCCATCAAGGAGGCTCTGTCCACGACCTTCGCGGTCGATCCGCAGCGGCTTTATGCCGTCGGCGTCGGCGAATACATGCCTATCCCGGGCACGGACACGACAGGATCGAACAACCGGCGGGTACAGCTGATCAATCTCGGTGTCTTCACGAAGAAGTCCTGAGATCGTCTTCAGGTCAGCCGGGAGCCCGTGAAATATATCCCGCGGGCGTCCAGCGGACACTGAATGGAAATACATGAAACGACCCGCGTGGAGCGATCCAAGCGGGTCGTTTCATTTCGGGCAAGTTTCTTTGCTCAGCCGGGCATCTGGCCCATCCGGGACAGCGTGACGCCAGCTTCGGCCGTTATGGGTCGCCTCACGGTGTAAGCTGATACAATTCGGGATATACGCAATGTTGAACATCGTCGTACCAATGGCAGGGCACGGAAGCCGCTTCGCCAAGGCCGGCTATACTCTCCCCAAGCCACTTCTGCCTGTGCACGGCGTGCCGATGATCCGGCTGGTGATCGAAAACCTTCGCCCGTCCATCGAGCATCGGTTCATCTTCATCTGCCAGGCTGCGCATGTCAGGGAGCATGGGCTGGGCGAGAACCTGCGCGCCTGGGCGCCGGGCTGCGAGATCTTTCTCGTCGAGCAGGTGACCGAGGGTGCCGCCTGCACGGTCCTTCTCGCGCGTGACGAGATCGATAACGATCAGCCGATGATGATCGCCAATTGCGACCAGTATATCGACGTCGATATCGACGATTATCTGCAGGCCATGGGCGATCTCGACGGGATGATCATGACCATGACGGCGGATGATCCTAAGTGGAGCTTCGTCTCCTTCGGCGCCGATGGCTATATCGACAACGTCGTCGAGAAGCAGGTGATTTCCGATCACGCGACCGTCGGGATCTACAATTTCCGCAAGGGCTCGGACTTCGTTTCCTATGCGGACCGGATGATCGAGCGCGACTTCCGCGTCAACGGCGAGTTCTATGTGGCGCCGGTCTATAACTTCATGATCGAGGACGGCTCGAAGATCGGCGCCTATTCGATCGGCTCGGTGGATGCGGGCATGTACGGTCTCGGCGTTCCGGAGGACCTCACCCATTTCCAGAGCCTGCCTCTGTCCGTCGATGTGACGCGTTCGCTGGGTGCTGCGGTATGATCGAGGTTCTCAGCCATCGCGGTTATTGGAAGACGCCTGAGGAGAAGAACTCGGTCGAGGCCTTCGTTCGCTCCTTCTCGCTCGGCTTCGGCACTGAGACCGACGTGCGCGACAGTCAAGTAGACGGCGCGCCTTCGATCGTCATCTCGCACGACATTCCGCGCGGGGGAGAGATCTCGTTCGCCGAGTTGCTTCGGATCGCCAAGCAACACGGCTCACCGTTGCTGGCGCTGAACATCAAGGCCGATGGCCTGCATGACATGCTGGCGGAAGTGCTCTCGAGCGAAGGCTACAGCAACTATTTCCTGTTTGACGCGTCGGTCCCCGATCTCATCCAGGGCGTGAAGCGCAAGATGGTCTCCTTCACGCGTCTCAGCGAATATGAGCGCGAGGCCTCGCTATATGATGATCCCGGCGTGACCGGTGTGTGGATCGACAACTTCCTGCCGGGGCGCTGGTACGACGCGGCGCTGATCGAGCGCATTCTCGCCGACGGCAAGTCGGCCACGCTGGTGGCGCCGGATCTTCACGGTCGTCACGACGAATATGAACCATTTCTCCAGTGGCTGGTGTCTTCGGGGCTCAACGAGCGGGACGGACTTTCCGTCTGCACCGACTTTCCGGAGCGCGCGCAACTGATTTTGACAGGCCGGGACGCAGCATGACCACGCTTAAGGCGATTATCTTCGACATGGACGGCGTGCTGATCGACGCACGCGAATGGCACTATGAGGCGCTGAACCGGGCGCTCGAGCTCTTCGGATACACCATTCCGCTGCACGAGCACCTGACGATCTTCGACGGCCTGCCGACGCGGCGCAAGCTGGAGATTCTGACGACCACGCGCGGGCTTCCCGAGGCGCTGCACGGCTTCATCAACGAGATGAAGCAGCTCTACACGACCGAGATGATCCACACCAAGTGCAAGCCGACCTTCAAGCAGGAATACGCGCTGGCGCGGCTGAGGGAGGACGGATACCGGCTCGCCGTGGCGTCGAACTCGATCAAGAGCACGGTGTCGCTGATGATGTCGAGGGCAGCACTCGATGGTTACCTCGAGTTCCAGCTCAGCAACGAAGACGTCAAGCACGGCAAGCCGAGCCCGGAAATCTATGTGAAGGCGATCACTATGATGGGCCTGACGCCCGAGGAATGCCTGATCGTCGAGGACAACGAGAATGGTATCAAGGCCGCCAAGGGTTCCGGCGCGCATGTCATGGTGGTGAACGATATCGCGGATGTGAACTATCCCGCGATCACCGAGACCATTCGAAAAATCCACGGTTGATGAGCTTGCGATGAATATTCTGATCCTGATAGCCGGCGAGCCTCGCATCCAGGCGATGGAAGCCTATCCGACCGCGTTGGTGGAAATCAACGGCGTACCCCTGGTGCAGCGGCAGCTGGCTGAATGCGCCAAGATTCCCGGCCACCGCATCATCGTGGCCATGCAGAAGAAGGATCTGGCGCGCTACCACCTCGACGAGGTCGTGCGCCTGCTGTCGCCGGAGGCCGCAGTGGTCTCGGTCGAGGACGGCACAGAGGGAGCCGCCTGCACGGCGCTGCTCGCCGCCGGCTATATCGACAACGACCAGCCGCTGCTGATCCTCAACGGCGACGAATTCCTCACGGTTCCCTTCGACGGCGTGATCCAGAACTTCGTGGAGCGCGAGCTCGACGGCGGCACGATGACCTTCAAGTCGGTGCATCCGCGCTATTCCTTCGTCCGGCTCGACGACCAGAACATGGTGGTCGAGGCGGCCGAGAAGCATCCGATCAGCGACAATGCGACGGCCGGCTTCTACTATTTCCGGCAGGGACGCGATTTCGTGCGCGCGGCGAAGAACGCGATCCGCAAGGACGCCCGGCACAACAACATGTTCTATGTCTGCCCCGTCTATAACGAGATGGTGCTCGAGGGGAAGAAGATCGGGATCTTCCCGATCAACGCCAAGGACTTCCACCCGATCAAGTCGGATCGCCAGCTGATCGAGCTTTCCGTGACCGAAGGTGACAAATGAGCGAGAAGCCATTCACCCTCAACGACATGATCGGCGGCTGGTTCATCGGCGATTTCGATCCCACCGTCGTCAAGACGGATGCGTTCGAGGTCGGCGTGAAGCATTACGTCGCCGGCGACAAGGATGCGGCGCATTATCACAAGATCGCGCGCGAGATCACGCTCGTCGTCTCCGGCACGGTGCGGATGATCGACCAGGTGTGGGAAGCGGGAAGCATCATCGATATCGAGCCCGGCAAGGTCAACCAGTTCGAGGCGCTGACCGATGCGACGGTGACGGTCGTGAAAATCCCGAGCGCAAAGAACGACAAGTATCTGGTCTGATCTACCTGAAGAAGGGCGTTCGCGGATGGTTTCGCGGGCGCTATACTCGGAAGACAGTGCTATAAAACAAGAACGCCCGCATCGATGATCTCGATGCGGGCGTTCTTGTTTGACTGCTTGCGCGTTATTCCGCGCGG
>NZ_DDHH01000072.1:0-62935 GCF_002338015.1 Rhizobium sp. UBA1881 | reverse complement strand
TACTTCGCCCTGCGACGAAGGGATGCGGGTGGGACGTGCGATGGACCGACACCGTAAAGGCCTCGACGACGTCACGGGCTTCTGCAAGCCTCCACACAGCTGAAGCCCCTTGGAAAAACGCCCAGCATTCATGACAGTCTTTTCTATGCCCGTTGGTTGTCGCCCGGCGTACCTGCGGGCGAGCAGGCGCGGCGATAATCGCTAACGATCTAAAGTCGCCGGACAATAACGGAAAAATACGCCGCATTTTTCCGGAAACGCCTGCATGTGGAACTGTCTTTGTGTAGATCAGTTAAGCTTGGAGGACAAAGGAGTGAAACAATGCCTTTCAACGTACTGATCGTAGAAGATCAGCCACTTATCGCTTTGAACCTGCAAGATGCGGTGGAAGAGCTTGGCCACCACACGGTTGGAATAGCCGGAAACCTGTATCAGGCGCTTGCACTGTCGACGAACGTCGATATCGCGTTCGTCGACGTCAACCTGGAGGACGGGCCGACGGGGCCCATCGTTGGACGTGCGCTTGCAGAAGACGACGTCGCCGTACTCTTTATGACAAGTGACCCGGGTGCGATCCGTGGTGGGGTTGCCGGCGCTCTTGGTGTTATCGAAAAGCCGGTGATGGACCGTGACTTGATCGCTGCCGTTGAGTATGTTGCAGACCGCAGGGCGGGAAGAACAACGATCGTGCCGCCGAAATCTCTCATCGAGTTTGACCCGCCGAGTGCTGGCGCCTGAAAGAGGCCGGTCCCGCCAGCCTGCCAGCCTACCCGGATGCCTTCCCACTCCGTCTTGCGCGGCGGCCTTCGGCCTTCAGTCTGTGGCGAGGAGACGAGCCAGTGTCTCGCCCAGTATCTCCGGAGCAGCCGGTTTGGCGAGCCACACGCCCCGGTCGAAAGCGTTCTTTGCCTCGTCGTCTACCTCAGCGCCGGAGTACACAACAAAGGGGATATTCGCCTCTGCCAGTGCGGCAACCGCCCCCGTGCAAAGCCCATCATTCAATCTTGGATCGACCACTGCGACCTGTGGCCGGTTGGAGGCCAGCCAAATCAGCGCTTGCGCCTGCGTGTCGAATGACGTCACGGAAGATGCGCCGCACCCTTTGAGCATGTCTTCGATGTCGAGCGCAATGAATGGCTCGTTTTCGAGGACCAGGACATCTTCAAGCTTCATCGCTGCGATTACCTCCTGAGGTCACACATCAACCCAGACCCTGGATCGGGCAATTTCATTCTAGCGAGTCGCTAGCCGAAGCGCTGTTCTGTACGCTAGCGAACGGTGACATCTTCGGATCTCGTACGTTCTTCCTAAAAATGGAGCGTACAGATCATGACAGATGCCACCGTCAACCGCCGCGTGACGCTGAGCCGGGTCGAAAAAACCGAAGCCCGGATGCGGACCGACGAGGTTGCGCGCCACACGATCGCTTAAGAACGCCGACGCCGGGACCCCAAACTGAGCGACTGCGGATTGTAAGGATGCAGGCCCAAGAACAGGCAAGGCAGTTGTAAGCGTGCGCAATTCTGTCTCGAGCGATATCGTTCTCAAAAGTTCAGCTGCTATGATGGGCGCGGAGGCGAACCTTTCGTGAGCGTTGGAAATAGCTACGGCGCTCGAAATCCAGGGGACCGTAGCGTTCAAGCCCGCCCGGCGGCGATCTTCCTGGCTTCTGCTTGCACCAGGCCTAGCCGCTTCAACTCGTGCAAGGCATCGGGAAGAGCCCGGTGTGCTGGTGATGTCGGCTCCGACGCCTCGATAACGCTGGTAACGAGCCCCGCAAGATCGACATTTGCGACAAGGTTGCCGAGGATGGTTGCGGCCGCCTCGGAAAATAGGTCGTCGGATTTTCTCAGTCTTAACGCATGACGTGGGCGGCCTGCAGCTCGCAGCAGGACACTGAGCCACTTGCCATCCCATGATGGTGAGCTAGCATGAAGAACATGCCCTTCAAGATCCCGCATCATTTCGTCCACAACGAAGGAAATGGATGTTCCCTTTAAAGCAAGCATTTCGCGCGTAATACCATGGATGCTCTGGGCATCTGGCGACCAGTCGGTCCAATTCGCCAGCGGCGTTATCAGGAACGATCGCGAACGGCCGTCTTCGAAGACCCATGCAATCTCGATCGGATAGCTATGTTTGCTCAAGGATGAGGCTTCGAAGTCGAGGAATACGTTCATGGAAGAGATTTATCTTTTTAACCCTGGTTTCCAGTCCCTCGCTCGGCTTCAATCCCAGTTTCAATGTCGGTTAAGGCGCAATTCCTCGGGGCCGACGATCGGGCGCTGCCGATGCATGGACTGGATCTTTGGGGCGAGATGGTTCGAACGGCATCCGCTTTGAACCAAAGCACTGTCAAACAGAGTGCTGCATCATCAATGTGGGGCAACGAAGGCCGCCTCGCTTGGGTTTCGTGCGAATACGGGCGCGGCGGGAACAATCGGCGTCATTACCAGTTGAACATCGAGTTGCCAGTCGCTTCGGACATTGCTCATGACCTATGCCACCTCGTTACCTTTACCGCCGACCTATAAGGCGTCCTATCGTTCGCTACCCGCCCATTTCGCCGCTGCCTGCTTCATCGGTGTTCTTTTGACAGACATCGCCTATTGGAGAACGATGCAGATGATGTGGACCAATTTCTCCGCATGGCTTCTGCTTGCCGGGGCGGTGCTCGGCACGATCGGCCTGCTGGCGGGGCTGATCGATGCCGCAAGAGGTCTTTTAGCCCTGCGCACCGGTGTGGGTTGGCTTTATGTGGCAGGCAGCCTGCTTGTGTTTGCCATCGCCGTTTTCAACTCCTTCGTTCATAGCCGTGACGCCTGGACTTCCGTGATGCCTCTGGGCCTGGCTTTGTCAGCGGTCACCGTGGTTTTGATGGTGGTCGTTGCGCTGCTTGGAGCGCGCGTGCGCCGGATGGCTGGAGGAGGGTGGTAGGATGAAAAGTTTATCTCGGCGATACGTCATCATTGCTGCAGGCCTTGTTGCCAACGCTATTTTATTGGCACTTGCCGGATGCAGCGACAACGAGCCGGAGCCGACGGAGATCGGAGCCAACCCCAAGCTTCCACCCCAGGCAGAATATTTCGTGCCACCGATGAACGTGGCAAAGGTGATCGGCTGGAAGGATGGCGAGACACCAAAGGTGGCGGCAGGACTGAAGATCCAGGCTCTCGCAACCGGCCTAGCACATCCGCGTTTCGTCTATACACTTCCCAACGGCGATGTTCTGGCGGTCGAATCCACTGCGCCGAAGGGCGAGCCGGTCACGCGGCCCAAGGATCTGATCGTTGGCTGGATACAGTCGCTGGCGACAGGCGGCGGCGGGGCGGTCAGCGGAACCAGCAACCGCATAACATTGCTCCGCGACGCCGATGGAGACGGCGTTGCCGAGACAAGAGAGGTGTTTCTCGATCATTTGAACTCGCCCTTCGGCGTGGCGCTAGTCGGCAGCGATCTTTATGTTGCCAACACTGATCAAATCCTTCGCTATCCTTATCGCGAAGGCGAAACAAGGATCACTGACCCCGGCTCTGTGCTCACCGAGTTGCCGGGTGGACCGATCGATCACCACTGGACCAAGAGCCTCGTGGCAAGCGACGACGGACGTCTGCTTTATGTCGGCGTCGGCTCTAACAGCAACATCACTGAGAACGGCATCGAAGCGGAAAAGAACCGGGCTGCGATCTGGGAGGTCGACCGCCAGACGGGCAGCCACCGAATTTTCGCCTCCGGCCTGCGCAATCCGAACGGGTTGAGCCTGGAGCCGGTCACGAAAGCGCTGTGGACGGTTGTAAATGAGCGTGATGAACTCGGTCCGAACCTTGTGCCCGACTACATGACTTCGGTGAAGGATGGCGGTTTTTACGGCTGGCCATACAGCTATTATGGACAGAACATTGATCCGCGGGTCATGCCTCAGCGCCCGGACCTCGTTGCAAAGGCAATTGTGCCTGACTACGCCTTGAGTTCGCACGTGGCGCCGCTCGGCATGACATTTTACACGGCCTCCATGCTTCCCGAGGGCTATCGCGGCGGCGCCTTCATCGGCGAACACGGAAGTTGGAACAGGCATGCCTTCAACGGCTACAAGGTTGTGTTCGTGCCTTTCAAGGACGGAAAACCGAACGGCGTGCCGCAGGACGTTGTGACGAGCTTCCTCAGTGATCAAAACGAGGCACGCGGTCGACCGGTCGGAGTGGGTGTCGACGCCAAGGGCGCCCTGCTGGTGGCTGACGATGTCGGCAATGCGATCTGGCGTGTGACAGCCCAATGAGCCTGCATGAGCGGCGGTTGACGGATCACGAACTGGGAGGAAACACGCTCTGGTACAAGGATGCGGTGATCTACCAGCTCCATATCAAAAGCTTCCTTGATGCCGACGGCGATGGCATCGGCGATCTGAGCGGGTTAACGCGCAAGCTCGATTACATCTCTTCGCTTGGGATCAACACGATCTGGCTCATGCCGTTTTATCCGTCTCCGCGCAGGGACGATGGCTACGATATCTCCAATTATAAGGATGTCAGCCCCGAATATGGCTCGGTCGAAGACTTCCAGACATTTGTCAACGCTGCCCATGCGAGGAAGATCCGCGTCGTCATCGAGCTTGTGGTCAATCACACCTCCGACGAACATCCGTGGTTCCAGCGAGCGCGACGTGCTCGCGCCGGCTCGCCCGAGCGGGATTACTATGTCTGGTCGGATACCGATGACAAGTTTGCCGAGACACGCATCATCTTTGTCGACACCGAGAAGTCAAACTGGAGCTGGGACCCCGTCGCCAAATCCTATTATTGGCATCGTTTCTATTCTCATCAACCGGATTTGAACTATCGCAATCCCGAGGTGGTCGAGGAGCTCCTGTCGATCATGAACTTCTGGCTCGACAAGGGTGTTGATGGCTTTCGGCTCGATGCCATCCCCCACCTTGTCGAGCGTGAACATACTGATAGCGAGAACCTGCCGGAGACCCACGCTCTCCTGAAGCACATCCGCGCAAGGCTCGAGGAGCGACACCCAGATGTGATCCTGCTTGCCGAGGCCAATCTGTGGCAGGAAGAGGCTCGCGAGTACTTTGGCGACGGCGACGAATGCCATATGGCGTTTCATTTTCCGCTCATGCCGCGCATGTTCATGGCACTGGCAAAGCAGAATGCAAGACCGATCAAGACGATCCTCCGTCAGACGAACTCCATTCCCGACGAATGCCAATGGGCAATCTTTCTTCGCAATCACGACGAACTGACGCTGGAAATGGTGAGCGAGGCGGAACGCAACTTTCTGTGGGAGACCTATGCTGCAGACAAACGCGCGCGTCTCAATCTGGGTATCCGCCGGCGCCTGTCGCCGTTGATGGATCAGGACCGCCGCCGGATCGAGTTGCTGCACATGTTGCTTTTCTCGTTGCCCGGGAGCCCGGTGCTTTATTACGGTGACGAAATCGGCATGGGCGACAACACCGATCTCGGTGATCGAGACGGGGTGCGCACGCCGATGCAATGGTCCGATGACCGGAATGCGGGCTTTTCGAATGCGGCGCCCCACAAACTCGCTTTGCCTGTTATAGATGACCCGCAATTCAGCTATGCTGCGATCAACGTTGCCGCGCAGGACAATGATCCGCATTCGCTGTTGAATTGGATCCGTCAGATGCTGGCGTTGCGCAGACGCCACCGCGCATTCGCGCGCGGCGCGATGCGGTTCGCAAAAACCGACGACGACCGTGTGATCGCCTATCTGAGAACATGCGGTGAGGACGTGATCTTGTGTGCTGCCAATCTCTCGAGCGTGTCGCTGGCGGCGAAAATTTCTCTGCCCAAACTCGCAGACTACGTCCCGATCGAGCTTGCAGGTGGCACGACGTTTCCAGTGATTGGAAGGGACAGCTATCCGCTGACGTTCCAGCCCTATGCGTACTTCTGGCTGAAGCTGACCAAAGCAGGCTAGTTCTCGGTGAACTTCGGCGAGCCGGGCTGTGCGCAATCTCATTGTGTTTTGACAAGCTCCGGCCTAGAAATCGTAGACATGTCGAAACGATCAGGCAGCGCCGATTTGCCGCTACACGGCGGACGCGTCCCCCCTTGGCTGGGCGAGCGAATGACCAGGCTCGGCGTCCTCATCGCTGAAGCGATTGTCCATCACTATGGCCGCGATGAGTTCCTGCGCAGGCTCTCGCATCCATTCTGGTTTCAGTCGTTCGGATCCGTCATGGGGATGGACTGGCATTCGTCAGGCATTACTACCAGCGTGCTGGGCTCGCTGAAACGCGGGCTGAAGCCGCGTGCCAGGGAGCTTGGGCTCCACGTATGCGGTGGCCGCGGATCCCAGTCTCGCAAAACGCCAGACGAACTGGTCGATATAGGTGATCGCGTGGGCATCGATGGGCTTGGGCTCGCAAATGTCAGCCGTCTGGTGGCGAAGGTCGACAGTGCAGCCGTCCAGGACGGGTTTGATCTCTACCTGCATGGGTTCATCGTTGCCGACGATGGAAAGTGGGTCGTCGTTCAGCAGGGGATGAACGACGCGACCCGCCAGGCGCGGAGATATCATTGGCTATCTGAGGGACTGGAGAGCTTTATCAATGCTCCCCACAGTGCGATCGAGGGACGCACGCAAGGCAACATCATCAACCTTGCCGACAAGCGCGCAGATCGATCACGGGGTGGACAACTGGATATCCTGGCCTCGTTGGGACCGGATGGCATAGTGCGCGAAGCGTCCGCGCTTGCGCGCAGGCTCGCGCCTGCGCGAGAAGAAGAGCCAGATCGTTCGCCTGCCCAGCTTAGCCTGCCGCACCTTGTCATGCCCGCCCATCACGATGTGCAAGAGACGGATGTGAACATGAAGCGACTGCACGGCAGCCTGGCGGCTGCGGCGGAGCGCGGGCCCGTCGACTTTCAAGAGTTGCTGATGGTTCCAGGCGTGGGTGCACGAACGGTGCGAGCCCTGGCCCTGGTAGCCGAAGTCGTCCATGGAGCCCCTTGCCGGTTTTCTGATCCGGCACGATTCTCGATCGCCCATGGCGGCAAGGACCGGCACCCGTTCCCGGTGCCTTTGAAGGTCTATGATGAGACGATCAACGTCATGAGGTCGGCAGTGACAAAGGGGCGACTTGGGCGGGACGAAGAGCTTGCCGCGCTGCAACGCCTGGATATCCAGGCGCGTCAGCTGGAGCGTTACGTTACAGGCCCTGATCTCAAGGAGATTATTGCGGGCGAAGTGCGAGACAGCGCAAGCTACGGTGGCCGGAGCGTCTTCGGCTGGGAGGAGTGACAGATCGGTGCTTTGCCGCCGCGCGCCAGCTGCCGTCGAGTCTAAATCATGATCTCGCCACCTGTAACCGGAATGACCGCGCCCGTCATGTAACTCCCGAGTTCAGACGCGAGAAGTACGTACGCCCCTGCCAGTTCCGCAGGCTGGCCGGCACGACCAAGCAGTGTCTGCGCCCCGAAGTTTGAGGTCTTTGCCGATGGCATGGTCGATGGGATCAGCGGTGTCCAGATTGGTCCAGGCGCTACTGCGTTTACGCGGATGCCTTTCTCGGCGACCATTTCCGCTAGCCCAGCGGTGAAATTAGAGATCGCTCCTTTCGTCGAGGCATAGGCAAGCAGGTGCGAAGAGGGCTGTCGCGACTGGATGGAGGTCGTGTTTATGATCGAACTTCCAGGGCGCATGTAGGGGATGGCGGCCTTGGACAGAAAGAATGGTGCGTAGATATTGGTGCGGAACGTCTGATCCCATTCCTCGTCGGTTATGTCGCCAATATCAGCGTATGTCCTTTGGAAAGCGGCGTTATTGACGAGTATGTCGATGGAACCAAGTTCGCGCACCGTATGCTGGACAAGGTCCCTGCAATGGCTTTCGTGGGTGATGTCGCCGGGGATGACGAGCGCCTTGCGGCCGGCTTGGCGGACCCATTTCGCAGTGTCTTCGGCGTCCTCGACCTCGTTCAGGAAAGAGATTGCGACATCGGCACCTTCGCGGGCATAGGCAATCGCCACAGCCTTGCCGATGCCCGAGTCCGCCCCGGTTATCAGGGCGACCTTGCCAGCGAGCCTTGCGTTGCCGCGGTACGAGTGCTCACCATGGTCTGGAACTGGCTGCATCTGCGCCGTGGTGCCAGGCGGTTGCTGTTGCTGTTCGGGGAAGGGGGGAGCCGGTCGTCCTTCGTCGCTCATGGTCGTCTCCTTTTTTAAGTTGGGCGTCGCAGTGTAAACCTCGGGCAGCGGCGACAGTTCCCCGAAACGATGAATTCGACACAACGCCGTTCCATTAAACAATTGCCTTGCGGGTCATGAATACCAGGCGAGCGTCCGACAGATCCGATGTGCGATTTCGCGACGGTCGCGCCGAAAGCGATGACCGTTAGGTCACACGGGAACAAAGCCGTTGCGATAAAGTTTCGGGTTCTAGCAAAGGAGAACCCGATGGATCACACGAAGCATGTGCGCCTTTCTCAGAGCGAGTTGACGGCTGACAATCTTCAAGGAGCAACCGTCTACGGTGGAGACGATCACAAGGTCGGATCTGTGGACCATATCCACGGAAGTAACTTGGTCGTAATTGATGTTGGCGGTTTTCTCGGCATTGGTACCAAACCGGTCGCGGTTCCGTTTTCCGATCTTGACTGGATGCGCGACGAGAATGGAGAGGTTCATGCCGTGACAGGCTGGACGAAAGACCAGTTGAAGGCGATGCCCGAACATCGCGACTGAGGAGGTTGGCCCGGTCCGACCTCCGTAGCTTCATCGTCCATGTCCATTCGATGCGCTTCAACGCTGCTCGAGCTGTCATGACGGAGGCGGTGGCTCGAACTGGTGGCTTACGGAAAAAGCTCGACGATGCCATCGAAGTGGAAGACTACGTTGCTTTTGCAATAGTCGAAAGCCGGCGGACCGTTGCCGGCCCTCGTTCGAGGCCGTGACTCTCCTGACGGATCGATGGCCTGAACTTCCTAGTGTGTCATTCTGGTGTTTCATTCGTAGAGGCCCGAAATACGTGACACGCTGCCGAAGCCGGTGCCATCGCCGGCGTTGTGTTCAGGATATCTTCTTTCTGGGGTGGATGCGGCCGGACTGGGAGTGCAGTGCTTCTCATACAACCAGGTCCTTAAAGACGTCGGCGTTCAATAGGGAGGGGGCGCCGCTCCCTTTCGATCACTTAGTATCGGATTGCGGCGTTGGCTCCAGCTGCGATCGAGCGCAAGCCGTCAGAAGATGTCTGGTTTCAGAAGCTCATCCCACAGCGTGATAGCCACCATAAATGCCAATTCCGATGTAAAATGCGAATGCCGCCAAGGCAACGGCAATGCCGATCCAGACCGCACCGCGACCAAATCGTGCCTTTTTGCGCTTGAGTGCAGGACTGTCGATGGATGTTGCCAGAGTTGGTTCGTCTTGCTCGTTCATGTTGATCTCCCGGTTTCGTTGAACGCGTCGTTCAGTTGGAAGACGTTGTAGAGACGAGAAATGTTCCTTCTGTTCGATATCGTACAAAAGCCGACTGACTGGTTGGTCGTTATAGGCGACTGCCAAACCAGCCTTCAAAGTTGCCGTTGCTGCCCGGCTGTCCTTGCCTTCCGTCAATCGTTTCATATTTTCCAGTGACAAACGCACCATCGCGACGAACTTCCAGGAACAGAAAAATTCTGACCGGAACGCCCGAATATATGGGCGCGCGCGATCCGCTCATGGAAGATCGCGATCGTGATAGCTGATATGCCGAGCGAGGGCCGCCGAATTCTGGTCAGCGCGCCATTCGGACGCGATGGCGAGAGCGTGGCGACACTTCTGCGCCAGGAGGGACTATGACGCCGTCGTCTGTCTCGATATTGGCGAGGTGGCGACGTTGATCGACGAAAGCGTTGGCGCGATCCTGCTCACGGAAGAGGCACTCGTCGAGGATGTCGACAAGCTCAAGGCGGCGCTCGAGGCTCAACCATCCTGGTCGGATGTTCCTTTCGTTCTCCTGGCTGCGCCGCGCACGAGCCGAACGCCGAACGGACGTATGTCACAGCTGAGGTTGTTTGATCTGGCAAGCAACAGTGTCGTTCTCGAGCGGCCACTTGGAAGGGCCTCGCTCTTGAGTGCCGTGGCGTCTGCGGTTCGATTGCGCGCCAAGCAGTTCCAGATGCGTGACCGCGTGGAGGAATTGGACGAGAGCGAGACGCGGTTGCGCCTTGCCACCAGCGCTGCGGGCGTGGGCACCTGGGACTTCGACCTCATCACCGGGGAATTGAAGTGGGACAAGCGCTGCAGGACCATGTTCGGTATTATCTCAGGTCGCGACGTATCCTATGAAGCTGGCTTTCTTGCCGGACTGCATCCCGACGACCGGGAAAGGGCCCACGAGGCTGTTAACGACGCGCTACGACCAGACGGTTCGGGCGAATACGAGATCGACTACCGCACCATCGGCATAGAGGACGGTGTCGAGCGCTGGATCGCCGCAAAAGGCGGAACGATTTTTATGGAAGGCAAGGCAGTGCGGTTTGTCGGCACGGCCATCGACATCAGCGAGCGCAAGCGGACGCAAGAGGCGCTGGCGAGGTCGGAGGCGGAATTGCGTCGCGAGCGGGAAGCACTTGACGATCTCAATCGAAATCTCGAGAGGCGTGTTGCACAACGCACTGCGGAGCTGCAGGAAGAAATGGCCGCGCGCGGCCGTGCTGAAGAAGCGCTTCGCCAAGCGCAAAAGATGGAGGCGATCGGTCAATTGACGGGCGGGATCGCACACGACTTCAACAACATGCTGACTGGCATCATTGGCGGAATCAATCTCGCCAAGCGCCGCATCGCGTCCGGTCGTGTCGAAGATGTGCAGCTCGCTGCGACGAAGGAACTGCTCGAACGAACACTGCCAGAAACGATCACGATCGAACTGAGCGTTCCGACGGACGTCGGATACGCCTTGGCAGACGCCAATCAGCTCGAAAGCGCTCTGCTGAACCTGGCAGTCAACGCGCGTGATGCCATGCCACAGGGTGGACGTCTGACGATCACGGCAGAGCGTCTTTGGATCTCCGGATCGCAAAATGGCGGGCTTGATGCGGGACAGTACGTGATGATCGACGTCGCCGATACCGGTGTGGGTATGTCGCCGGACATTCTGGAAAAGGTCTTCGACCCTTTTTTCACCACCAAGCCTATCGGCCAGGGAACCGGTCTTGGACTGTCGATGATTTATGGCTTCGCGCAACAGTCGGGGGGCGAGGTTCGCATCGACAGCACACCTGGCAAGGGGACGTCGATCAAGCTCTACCTGCCGGCAACGAGCGATGGTGAAATGCCGGAGGCAAGGATCGACACTGGGACCCCATTTGAAGGCAGCGGCCAGACCGTGCTTGTCGTGGAGGACGACGATGCCGTTCGCCTGTTGATATGCGAGGTACTGACCGATCTTTCATATCGGGTTATCGAGGCCGAGGATGCCGATGTGGCAATTCGAGTCCTTAGAGATCAAGGAAAGATCGATCTCATGGTCTCCGATGTCGGTTTGCCGGGAATGAACGGTCGGCAGCTTGCAGATGTTGCCCGTCAGCACAGGCCGGATCTGCCGGTTTTGTTCGTAACGGGATATGCCGAGAATGCCGCAACAAAAGCCAGCTTTCTGGGCACGAACATGGGCATGATCGGCAAACCCTTCGCCGTCGAGGCGCTTGCATCGAAGATCAACGAGATGGTGAACCCGGTGGGCAGGAGCGAGCAGACGTAGGGCTTTGCGCGCTTGATCGGTTCTGCTAGATCGGCCGCAATGGATCAGGGCGCACACTGTCTTGCGCTGATTAATAGACAGCTGGCGTCGGGTGAGCTGGATTTCCTCTTATTCGGGTGTGGTTGGCACTGAACGATTGTCGATCGATTCCTTGGTGACACTGTCCGTCAGCGAGCTGGGGCTGTGCGCGATGAATTCAGGTTTCCAAAGCGGTGATATGACCATCGTGCCGTCAGTGCTGTCGTCGCAGGTTCCCGCGCCGCCTGAATTGTGCCGCTTGAAGAGCCAAATGTTGCAGAGCCGGTTCATCGCCTCTCGGTTCTTTGGAAGATCCGGCACCCGACCCTGCGGATGACCGATCCGATGGGCTGCTACCAAATCATGGAAGAGCGACAGTCGCTCTCGTGTCGCGGCCAAGCAGCTTGCACAGCACGGCGTCCAATATGTCGAACCGTCCCGACCCAGAACTGTCCGCCAGCGTACCCAAGAACATGGACAACGGCGGGATGTTATACAGCCGACATATTTCAGCGTGTGAGGGGTGTTCGCATGCCTCATCCGGTACCATTGAAGTCTCATGTCCGTCTTTGATCAATCGACCATGCACAACCGGCTGTTGGCGCGCCTGCCAACCGAAGAATATCAAGAGATCTTTGGCAGTTTGGAAATGATCGACCTTAAACAGGGTCATGTCATTGTCAAAGCAAACGGGCCAATCGACCATGTCTACTTCCTATGTAGCGGAATTGGTTCGGTCATCACGGTCTCGTCTGATGGCAACAAGGCAGAGGCCGGAATGTTCGGACGGGAGGGGTTTTCTCCAACCTCGGCGGGCGTCGGCGGGACGGTGAGCGTCCATGAAGTCCTGATGCAGGTCGCCGGCTGGGGTTACCGGATGACATTGAGCGCGACCCTTAAGGCGATCTCGTCATGTCCTGGTTTCGCAAACCTCCTTGCACGGTTCATCCAAAGCTTTGCGTCGCAGATTTCCTACACGGTCCTGTCGAACGTCAATTATCAGATCGACGTTCGACTGGCCCGATGGCTTCTTATGTCCCATGATCGCGTCGATGGCGACGAAATAGCGCTGACCCATGACTTCATTTCCCTGATGCTCGGTGTCCGGCGACCCAGCGTGACGACCGCCCTT
The DNA here is from genome assembly GCF_002338015.1 of Rhizobium sp. UBA1881. Taxonomy (NCBI): domain Bacteria; kingdom Pseudomonadati; phylum Pseudomonadota; class Alphaproteobacteria; order Hyphomicrobiales; family Rhizobiaceae; genus Rhizobium; species Rhizobium sp. UBA1881. The sequence continues at coordinate 50,070 of NZ_DDHH01000072.1, read as the reverse complement.
CATGTGCTTGAAGGAGAGAAGTTCATTCGATCCGAACGGGGTCTCATCACCATTCGCGATCGACGTGGGCTGGAAGAATTTGCGGGCGATTCCTATGGCAGGCCCGAGGAAGAGTACCGGCGCCTTATCGGCAAATTTTAGCGCGTCAGATCAAGATTGGCGCATGAGACCGTTCTGATCAGGACACGTACGACCCGTCCGACCGAGGATCTTTTCTTCAAGGAGAGGGGCAGGTTGGGCCGAGGAGGATGATCCATACTAAAATCGATCCTGACGGAGATTTCCGGGCCTCAGCCTGCAAGGCCTGATATGATCGCAAGCCTTTCGCCGAGCTTCCAAATATCCTCAAACCTGAAGAAGGCTGCATAGTTCCGCAGTTCCTGAAAGCGGTACCCCAAGAAGCCTCACGCAGACGACGGTACGCTGGCAGACGATCGATTGTCCTCCCTTCATCGGGTGGTATTTTTGTTCGCATGCAGAAATCGGAAAGCTCCCAGCCGCGCCGACGTGACTCCATCAGTGCTGCCGAGCGTCACAGACGACTTGAGGCGACCACTGAGTGCGCATTGGCTGCGATCAAAGGCGAGGCAGAAGCACGACGTCTGAAAACGGAACGCCTCCGCGCTGCGCGTGAGGCCGCTCTGGCCCAAGGCAGCGATCCGTCCTCTGGTCGACCGGATGGCGATATCCAAGATGATGAGGTTTTAGATGACGGCTCGGCAGGCTAGCCTAGTCGAATTTGATGACGTCTTTGAACGGAACCGTGACGAGCAGGTTTCCCTTGTCGTCTGTAATCTCAAATCGCATGCCATCGATACGCTGGTTGTGCAAAATCAGTTCGGCGACCATTTCTCGGGCTGATTTCATCGCTTCCCACCGGGCGGCATCGAGTGACGGAAGTTCGATGCCTTCTTCGTCGACATCGAAACTCTCGTCTGAGCGAACATTGAAATAGAAAAGCATTTTGTCCTCCATGAGCGGACGAAACGAGGCCCGGCGGTCGACTGTTCCATAGAAAAAGATGGGTCATGCGCTTGGCGGGGGGGCCACGTCGGTTTCCGGCGCGCTGGCGCCCAGCAAGCGCTCGAACTCGCGCTCCGGCAGCCCGTAGCAACCGGCCGCAAACCGTTCCAAGCCCTTTCGGTTTATGATGATGACCGTTCCACGGTTCGAGCGAATGAGTTTGTGGCCTTCAAGAACGTGAAGGGCCGTTGTTACGCTTGGTCGTCGGATACCGAGGAGGAAGGCGATGTATTCGTGTGTGATCTCGAGAACATCTGCTCTTACCCGGTCATGGCACATGAGGATCCACCGCGCCAACCGCTTTTCCACCCGAAACTTGGCGTTGGCGAGTGCTGTATAGGATACCTGCACAGCAAAAACGTGCATGAATTTTATAAATGGGACTTGCAGAGTGGCACTCTGCTTGGTCGCCTCGCGCATCCTGTCGACGGAAATGCGATATCCACGGCCTGCGACCTGCATTTCGATCAGGTATGGCACGACCCTGTCGCCGATGATCGTCGACGTTGGGACAAAGCCCTCGCTGCCGAACATTCCGGCCTCCGCCTTTTTCCCATCGGGAAGCACGCTCATGACCGCGCCGATGCCGCTGTCAGGAAAATAGACATGTTCCAGGAGCGTATCCGGGCGGGCAATCGGGTAGCGCGAGGGCATCTCTACCTCCTCAAGATACGGTGCGAGGAGCTCAAAATCCTGGTCGCTGAGTGATCGGAGGATCCGATTGGAAATTCGAGATTTCTGCATGCGTTGCTTTGCCTCCGCCAGTCGATGAGGCGCTCGCGTTGAAGCGCCGCATTATCAAATTGTGACGACGATAGGATCGGCAAGGCCGAAAGATGAAAATGAGGGCAGCGCCTCACCACCGGGCTGCCTTTTGCTGGTTCCTTTGTTCCGTTGAACGGCGCTCTGCCTTTTGTGTGTATCGTTGAAGGCGCTGTTCGCAGCGGCGTTTTCTTCTTCATCATTGCAAATAGATGAAGGGTGGTCGGGTTGTGGCCCAACCCATTTCCAGGTCGCCCTGATGTCTTTTTGTTCGACGAGTGCAAGCACGAGAAAGTGCGAGGGAGTACCGGTCGGGGAGAAGGAGCCCAGCGGCGACTTTGCAGGTGGCCCGGCTTTATCTAGCGCCTGGCCAGACGCCAAAGGCGCATAAGTTCTGATGGAGCCGAGATGCCAGCCTCAAGCACGAACGGGTCGCTCGCTCGAGATAGCGCCGAACGGCTTTTCTTGACAGGAAGGCCATGGCCCATGCCATCGACCGAATAAAGCAGAACCTGCGACCCGGAGCCGATGCTCCAGCGAGACAACGCGCCCCACGATGTTTTCTCGACACGGTGAGGCTCTCGGTCGAAACCATTTGCCTGCGCCCATTGCGCGACACAGGCTAGGGCATTGCCCGGGTTGACCGTGCGATCTGCTGTCCCCTGCCAGATGCTGATCGGGGGCCAGGTGCGCCGATCGGGAAAGATGTCATTTATCCTCGCGCCCCAGCCATCCGCGGGCGGTGATGCGCCCGATTTCATCGCGCGAAGGGCCGACATAGCATCACGAACGGCGCCAACAGGCATTCCGGCCACAATAGCGGCGCCTGCAAACATATCCGGGTAGTTGGCGATCAACGCACCTGTCATTGCGCCACCGGCGGACAGGCCGACGACGTAAACGCGCGCTCGATCGGCACGATGCCGTTTCACGGCATGCTCAACCATCTGTTTGATCGACAGCAATTCGCCGCGATCGCGTGCGACCTCGCTCGGACGGAACCAGTTGAAACATTTTTGAGGATTGTTGGAATGGGTCTGCTCCGGATAGAGGAGAATGAACCCTCGGTCCTTTGCCAGCTTCGAAAAGCCGCTGGCGGCGTCCATGCTCTCCGGCGTCTGGCGGCAGCCATGAAGCACCACCACGAGCGCCGGCTTGTTCGCCAGATTGGTCGGCACGTAGGACTTCATCACAAGCCGGCCGGGATTGCTGCCGAAAGCCGGGGTGGTCTGGAGTGTCGGTCGCTTCGGCTTTGATGGGGTCCGCCGGGCCGGGCCCCATGTCTTGTCCAGCAAGCGTACAGCCTTGCGCTGGGTCTTCAACAATCGCTTCAGCGATCCGGTGAAGCCAAGTTTCAAAGGTCCATGTCCTGAAGCTTGGAGAGCAGAGCTTTCAGGCCAGGCTGCGCTGCATCGCGGATCGCGACTTTCAAGGGGAACCATTTCTGCTTGCGCGTGCTCTTCTCGGGAAAATCGGGTTTAGACCCGGCAACATGGAGAAGATGGACGCTGACATGGTAGTGATGTGGCGAACTGTCCTTGTGGTAGCTGAATGAACCGAAGGGTTTGGTCTCGACGGTGCCTATGACGCCCGCTTCCTCGAAGGATTCCCGCCCGGCGGCCTGGGCGGTCGTCTCGCCAGGGTCCAAATGTCCTTTCGGGACGCCCCATCGTCCGTTTCGCCGGCTTCCCACGAGCAAGATGCGCAACCGGCCACTTCCTTTTTTTCGATAGCAGATTGCGCCAGCCTGCTGGATGTCGCGTGCAATGGCAATTTTCGCGGTGGATTGGTCGTCACAGAAAAGCATGGCTGTTCTAGATTTTTCCCTGTCTTTCATCAGATTGCTGTAGCACCGAACTATGACAGTCAGGTCTGCGTTGAAATGGTTCCTCTAACAGTCGGAGTCCAACTTGTCGCCCGAAACCGAAATCAAGCTCGACCTGTCACAAGAAGCCCTCGATGCCCTGGTTGGTTCCGATCTTCTCGGGGAACCCGACAAGGTTCTCGATCAGCGATCTACCTATTTCGATACCGCTGACCGCAGGCTCTGGAAGGAAGGCTACACCTTGCGCATCAGGCAGGTCGGGGAGACCAGGACGCAGACGGTCAAAGCGACGGGGCCAAGCCTATCCCTGTTTGCACGGTCTGAATGGGAGACGCCAATCGAGGGCGACGAACCCGTTCTCGATCACACGAGCCCGCTGCTTGGGGAGTTCGGCGGCGATGTGAAGCTCGAACCCGTGTTCGACGTCGTGATCGCGAGACGGCTCTGGAACGTGGTGGAGAATGGCTCACGTATAGAGGTGGTTCTCGATGAGGGTGACGCCATCTCCGGTGACCGCCGTTCTGCGATCAGAGAGGTCGAGATCGAGCTGAAGGAGGGACGCCCGAGCGATCTGTTCGTTTTCGCCCGGAAGATTGATGCCGTGGCCAGATTCCGGTTCAGCGTGCGGTCGAAGGCCGAGCGTGGCTTCGTCCTCGCCGGCGCGCAAAAGACGGTTGTCAAGGCCGAGCCGGTCTATTTGGAGCGGAGCATGAATGCCGTGGCGGCATTCAGGGCGATTGCGCTCGCATGCGTTCGCCAGTTCAGGCTCAACGAGGATATCCTGCTACAGCGCCGAAATCCGGAAGCCCTTCACCAGACAAGGGTGGCGATCCGCCGACTGCGATCCGCCCTCTCGTTGTTCAAGAGCGTTCTGCCGGGTGACGAGCCGGAAAGACTGAGCCAGGAGTTGCGCTGGCTCGCCGCGGTCCTCGGCGAGGCCCGCAATATCGACGTTCTCTTGGCAAAGGCATCCGACATCGATCTCGTCTCCAAGCTCAAGACAGCACGTGCGGCCACCTATCATGATGCCATCGATGCCTTAGGGTCTTCGCGAGTGCATGCTCTGATGCTTGATATGATCAATTGGCTGGAGTGTGGCGACTATCTCCCCGGCAATGGGCCAGTATCGCCAGATGTGCCGAGCGTACAGGACTTTGCCGCACGCGCGCTGGAAAAACAGCGCAAGCGCCTTAAGAGGGATGGAAGCGCACTTGCCAAGGCAGACGACGAGCACAGGCACGATGTCCGCAAGGATGCGAAGAAGCTTCGATATGCCGCTGAGTTCTTCGCGTCGCTCTTCGACGACAAGCGCGGCGTACGGCGACACAAGAAATTTCTGGCTGCGATCGAGGCACTTCAGGAAGAACTGGGTGCGTTGAACGATCTCGTAACGAGCCCGGAGGTCCTGAAAAAGCACGGCCTCGCCGACCATCCCGCAAGCGGCAGTGTTGTCTCCGATCGCGATAAGGCAGGATTGCTCGGAAAGGCACAGTCTGCGGTGGACGAGATGCTCGATATCAAGCGCTTCTGGCGATAGCCGCGCGCCATCGTGGTTGCGAACCTTTAGAGTGAAGCTTGCGAGCCCGCATAGTTGCAGGCGAGGTTTGCGCCCGATGCGGATATGCTTTGCCAACTTGGTGTCGCCAACGATGAGTTTCAGCACGTCGCCCCACCGGCTGATTAGGGATCAGCGCAAGGCAACCAGAACACCATCAGGCTCACATTCGTGGTGATGACGGCAAGCTGCAGCGAGGTCCTACGCAATCGCTGGCGACAGACCCCGAACTGTCTGGAAACCGCGCAGGCACCGAGCAACGCGTGCCCCGCAAGATGCCGGCCAACGAGGGCGTCAAAAATCCGCTCATCGTTTTGATGTCGAAGGCACAGAGGCTCGACTAACAGGCATTCAAATCTCATTGGTTGCCATGTTTGAAATATCTGACCCACTGCGGAACTACATGCGCGTCGTACGCGTCCTCAACGTCCATAAGCGCAGGGTGATCGTCCTTTCTGACAAGGTTGCAAAGACGTCCGGCCAGAAGAAAATCCTCCATGCCGGCAGGCTGAAGGCGGCTGAGGCCGAAATAGCCTGCCTTCTGCGGGAAGGAGACGATCATCTAACGAGGCTGCGTGAAGCATGGCATAAAAAAAGGTAAAACCGGCTGATCGTGCATCGGCAACACTACCGCGACACCTCTTCGCCACGGCCTTAATCGACATCAAAACCCTTGCGATGCTGCAGCTGGATCCGGAGCGATGCGAGCGCGCGCTCCGTTTCGTCTATCTTGCTTTGCACCAGTGCTCCCTGCCTATGGTCAAGGCCGCCTCCGGCCATTGCGGCATCGATGATCTCAAGCACGTCTGCCGCGCCGACGACGACCTTGGTTGCACCACGTTCGATGGAAGGTTCAAACTCGCCGGCCATAGGTCGTTCGGCTGCCGTAAACTTCGTTCCATCCAGGAGATAGGCCAGGAGCCTCGGATCGGGCACAGCTCGCAGGAGTTCGCGGACTTCGTCGGGCGAGAAGCTCGTTCTCGCGATCAGCCGTGAATGCAAAGTGGCATAGCTCATCTTGAGAGACCGAGCGGCGTCCTCCACCCGAGGTCGTTTCTCAATAACGAGGATCGTGTAGACGATGCTGGCGAACTCTTGGCCACGATCTCCCATCATTGTCCTCCGTAAAAAGGCATTCGTACGTTTGGAAGGCGCTGCCGCCAACTGATAAATATGGGCCATACGCCTGTCGCACCCACCAATGCGACGGGATCCCGCCGTCCGCCTGGACTAACGAGGCAGGAGGCGCCGGGGACTTGTCCGAACCACGCTAAACCAGAAAGAGCCATGCTTTGACCGACGGTGTTTACTGCAAGGGCGACCTGTCAATGTCAGTCGAGACGCTGCAGCGACGGCGCGACCGCGGCGCTTTGCCAGTAGTGGTAGGCAACGGCGGTAGACGTCAGTTTAACCTTCGTGTCTGCTCGGACCCGTTGCCGTCCCAGACCGCAAACAAGGTGAGTTCACGACGACGCTGGTATGTTGTGACAGAAGTTGGCGAGATCAGCTCCCACAGCGAGTGCCGTCACTATCCATTAGCTCCCGATCTTCGGGACTGCAGATCGGTGCCTATCTTGGTGAGGCCTTCGACGATCCGCGGCTCTAGTCGGATTTGCCTCGTTTGAAGTTGCTGCGCCAAAACCGTCGGGCGTCAAGATCGAAGTGTAGTCCGGGCGAATATGGCGGCGATCGATTGAAGTTGAGCACGCAATAGCTTTCCTCTTGCCATTCTTGATGCGAGGTGCCGCAAGACTAGGCGGACTGATCATCGGCGGGGAAGTACGCAACAGTAAACGATCGCGTAAATGCAGAACCGCGACTTGGCTGCGATTGGGAAGGAGGTCGTCATCGAATAGGGGCCTGACCTACTCAGCAGCGATCCTGAGTTGCGCCGCAACGGCATCAAACAGCTCGACCGGAGCGATGATCTCGAAGTCGTCGACCATGTGATGCTGGTCGGATCCGGGAACGGCGAGCGTCCAGTAGTCAGGCTCTTTGCCGAAGATGGTGGAGACCTGAACGATGGTTGCTCGTCCCCTTGCATGCTTGCTTGATCGCGCCCAGTAGAACGCGTCCGGGATCAAACTCGTCATCACACGTACTCCCCCACAGAAGAAGCGACGATACCAGAAATTTTGCGAAAGACCATCGCTGCCGTTTGACGGCCAGCGTACAATCAACCGATCTCTGGTCGCAATCGCCGAGGACCAAGCTATGTCTCGTATTTCGTTGACTTGTCGGTCGACGTTCAAATTGCGAACATATCTTCCGGCATGCGAACTGTGTCTCGCAAAGACGAGATCGGATGGCGTGGGCGTGCCTGCTAGTTGCCTTGGCCGCTCGCGGTCGTTGCGTCTTGGTCGGGTGCCGCCGGCCGCTTAGACGCTCAGTGCTGCAGCCCTGTGTTCTGATCTGGAAGGCCTTCACCCGCCCTAAGGATCAGCACCTTTAACAAACGAGACCTTGTCACCATGGCAAGACCTGAGCCTAGGCGCTCGCCCTTGCCAGAGCGGAGCTGGTGTTCGCGCGACGCGCCCGCTTTTGTTCGTACATCGCCAGATCGGCGCGCCGGACCATCGCTTCCATCGTCTCGCCTTCTTCACTGGTGGCATGGCCGACCGAAATGTCGAGTGGAGCATTGGAATAGAACTGGTTGTTGATTTTGAGGAGCTCCTGAATAGTCTCCAGCATGGCCAATGCTGCCTGTCGGTCGGCTCCGGGCATAAGAACCGCGAACTCGTCGCCGCCGATGCGGGCTGCGTGGTTCGGCATGGACACAGCGCCGTTCAGGACTTCGCCGACACGGCGCAGCAGCGCGTCGCCTGCATCGTGGCCTCGTTGGTCGTTGGCGACCTTCAATCCGTCGAGATCAATAATCAAGGCTGATACCGGCCGCAGCGGCTTACGTTGTAGGCGGTTGAGCTCATCCATGTAAAAAGCACGGTTGTGCAGCTTGGTGAGGACGTCATGCTTGCCGAGATATTCAAGATAGGCCTCGGCCTTCTTGCGGGCGGTGATATCGGTCAAGGCGACTTGGACGCGTGACCAGTCGCTTTCGTGGCCTGGGAAGACCGAAAACTGCAAGAGCACATGTCTCTCCGAACCGTCCAGCGCGTAGTTTATGACCTCGCGTTGGTGAAAGAGATTGCCATTCCATAGCTCGATCAATTGCTCGCGAAATGTCTTTTCCATCTCGTCACGGAAAATGTTTGCGATGCCATGGAGGAGGGTGGTGCGATCCGGCGCGCTGAAGAGATCAAGTGTCGCCTTGTTGACGTCGATCACGCTGATCTCGCTCATGCATTGCATTACGAATTCCGGATGGACGTCTGTAAATACACGAAAATCAACGATGCCGCGACTGCGCACGTCTTCAACCAACGCTTTAACGCGACTGAAATCCTCGATCCATAGCGACACGGGCGAATGTTCGAAAATACCCTCGGCATAGAGACGGTTTTCCTGTTCGGCACGACGTGCGTGCTCTCGCGCGCTGACATCCTCGGTGGTGATCAGCACCCGCCCGAGCGTCTTTTCATGGCCGGGCAGGACGGACCCTCGCAGCTGTATGTCGAGGCGGCGACCCGAAAGTGTGTAATTGACGGCGCTGCCGTCAAATTCGAGGCTACCGTCCCAAAGGGAGGCAAGCTCGTTGACATGGCTTTGAAGCATCTCGTCACGGAAGATGGAAGAGAGGTTTTCTGTCAGATGCTCCTGGCTGTCGGCTTCGAAAAGGTCGAGCGTCTTCTGGTTGACGCGCAAGATCCGGATCCGTTGCGAGCAGGCCGCGACGCGGTTCACATCCTCGTTCAGGAAGCTTCTGATATCGGTGATGCCAGCCCGTCTCCAGTCTGAAAACTGAGCTGCTACTGCGCTGAAATCCTCGATCCACATGGCAATCGGCGCCAGATCGAAAATGTCGAAGTCAGAAGCAATGCTTGTCATGGCCAAAGTCTTTCAATGCGATCAGCGGTCACACCATCGCCTGCAGCGACAGCCCAATCATTCTACGGCGTAATTCTAAAGCTGAGCTTGACGACAATGGGGATAACGGAAGCGCATGTCAGATTTTCATGGCTCGCCCTGCCTGAAGGTGTCGGCCGCACGGGGGCGGAAACGAAAAGAACGGCAATTTGCCGTTCTCCCCGTCCCGGACAGTTTTACGGATCAGCGCTTGGCAGATCTGAACAGTTTCCAGCGCGAGGGCCGAAACGCAATTCCGCCTTGGGCAAGGCTGCCCGCAGCTGCCGGTGGCAGTTCAAGCTCGATCGGCGGATGTCCTTGGCCTATATCGACCTCGACATGGCGGGTGCCGGCAACCCGGCGGCTGGTCGTCACGACGCCGGAAATGGAACCGTCGCCATTGCGAATTTCGATGTCGTGCGGCCGAAAGTAGAGGCTCGCCTCGCCATCTGCCTCGCCGTCTGCGCGGATGCCGAGGGCTCGGCCGTCGAACCAGATGTCGCCGTTTAATACTTTGACGTCAAGACAGTTCGACTGGCCGACGAAGCCGAAGACGAAGGGGGAATTGGGGTGATCGTAGACGTCGTCTGGTGTGCCGACCTGTTCGATCGCGCCCTGGCTCATCACGACCACACGGTCTGCGAGCTCCATGGCCTCGTCCTGGTCGTGAGTGACGAAGACGGTCGTGTGTCCGGTCCTGTCGTGTATTTCACGAAGCCATTTTCGAAGGTCCTTGCGGACCTGGGCGTCGAGCGCGCCGAACGGCTCGTCAAGGAGCAGGACGTTGGGTTCCACCGCCATTGCGCGCGCGAGCGCCACGCGCTGCCGCTGGCCGCCTGACAGCTGTGCGGGGTAGCGCTTTTCCAGGCCGGGAAGCTGGACGAGGTCGAGCAGTTCCAGCGCCCGCCTGCGGATCTCGTGTTTTGGAGGGCGGCGCGAGGCATGGCGCACCTTCAGGCCGAAGGCGACATTGTCGAGCACCGTCATGTGACGAAACAGCGCGTAATGCTGGAACACGAAGCCGATATTGCGCTCCTGAACACTCTTGCGCGATGCATCCTCGTCGCCGAAATAGATCAGGCCATCTGTCGGGCTTTCGAGCCCGGCGATGAGCCTGAGCAAGGTCGTTTTGCCAGAGCCCGACGGACCAAGCAGCGCGATCAGCTCGCCGGAGCGGATGTCGAGCGACACGTCATGCAGAGCCGGAAATCGATCGAATTCCTTGCGTAGGTTTTGAACACGAACTTCCATTCTAATTCCTCAGTGCCGCCGGCTCGCGGCGATTTCATCGCTATAACGCATTTCCAGCAAGGTCTTCAAAACAAGGGTGACGAGTGCGAGCAGCGCAAGCAGGGTGGCAACGGCAAATGCCCCGGTGAAATTATACTCGTTGTAGAGGATTTCCACCTGTAGCGGCATGGTGTTGGTCTGGCCGCGAATATGGCCGGAAACCACCGAGACAGCGCCGAACTCGCCCATAGCGCGGGCGTTGCAAAGCAGAACGCCGTAGAGCAGCCCCCATTTGATGTTTGGCAAGGTCACGTGCCAGAAGGTCTGCCAGCCGCTGGCCCCAAGCGAGATCGCCGCCTCTTCATCACCGGTCCCTTGTTCCTGCATGAGCGGGATGAGCTCGCGGGCGACGAAGGGGAAGGTGACGAACATGGTCGCCAGGATCAGCCCTGGAACCGCGAAGAGGATCTTGATGCTGTGCGCGCTCAGCCATTGGCCGAGATAGGTGTTGGCGCCGAGCAGCAGTACGAAGACCAGACCCGATATGACCGGCGAGACCGAGAAGGGTAGGTCGATCAGCGTTGTCAGGAAGGCCTTGCCCTTGAACTCGAACTTGGCGATTGCCCAAGCAGCGGCAACGCCGAAGACGACGTTCAACGGCACGCTGATGCCAGCGACGATCAGGGTCAGTCGGATGGCGGAAAAGGTTTCCGCGTCCTGCAGGGCCGTGAAGAATGCGGTCGGCCCTTTTCGGAATGCTTCGACGAACACGGCTGTGAGCGGCAGGATCAGGATCAGTGTCAAAAACACCAGGGAGGCGACGATCAGCGTCCATCGCGCCCATCGATGCTCGGTGACGACGGAGCGCACTTTCGCGGCGGGGGAAGCTTGGATCTCATGCGCCATTGCCATACCTCCGTCTGCTCCAGCTCTGGATAAGGTTGATCACGAGAAGCATGGCGAAGGATAGCACCAGCATGACGGCGGCTATACCGGTGGCGGCCGCGTAGTTGTATTCTTCCAGCTTGATGACAATCAGCAGTGGTGCGATCTCCGATTTAAACGGCAGGTTGCCGGCGATGAAGATGACAGATTCGTACTCACCGACGCCCCGTGCAAAGGCCAAGGCGAAACCCGTGAGAACCGCCGGCGCGAGGCCAGGCAACAGAACCCGGGTGATCGTCTGCAGACGGTTGGCGCCGAGCGTGGCGGCGGCCTCCTCGACCTCCTTGTCGATCTCCTCCATCACAGGCTGCACCGTGCGCACCACAAATGGCAGGCCGACGAAGACGAGTGCCACGACGATGCCGACAGGGGTGAAGGCGATCTTGATGCCGAGCGGCGTCAGGAACTGGCCAAGCCAGCCGTTGGGCGCATAGAGCGTCGCAAGCGCGATGCCGGCGACGGCGGTCGGCAGCGCGAAGGGCAGGTCGACCATGGCGTCGATGATGCGCTTGCCGGGAAAGCGGTATCGCACCAGTACCCAGGCGAGCACGATGCCGAAGACGACGTTGACGCAGGCAGCCGCAAAGGCGGTGCCGAAGCTGATCCGCAGCGCGTTCACGGTGCGGGCATCAATGGCGATCGACCAGAATTTCTCCCAGCCGAGTTCGCTCGAACGCCATGCCAGGCCCGAGAGGGGGATGAGGATAAGAAGGGTGAGCCAGATCAAGGTAAAGCCGAGTGCCATTCCAAATCCTGGAATGACACTCGGCCGCCTGAACCGCCACCGCGTGGGGCTATGTGCTCTCATGCGATGTATTATTGTGCCGGCTTGTAGATTTGGTCAAACACGCCGCCATCGCCGAAGAATTTCGGCTGCGCTTCCTTCCAGCCGCCGAAATCGTCGATCGTAGCAAGCGTCAGCTTCGGGAAGCGGGCGATATCGGCAGGGTCGGCTGCTTCAGGCTTGATCGGGCGGTAATAGTGCTTGGCCGCGATCTTCTGGCCCTCGTCGGAATAGAGGTAGTTCAGATAGGCCTCGGCGACTTTGCGCGTGCCCTTTTTGTCGACATTGCCATCGACTACGGCGACTGGCGGGTCTGCACGGATCGAGAAGCTCGGGGTCACGATCTCAAACTGATCGGGGCCGAGTTCTTCGAGCGAGAGATAGGCTTCATTTTCCCAGGCAAGAAGCACGTCACCCAGCCCGCGCTGGACGAAAGTGGTCGTCGCGCCGCGCGCGCCGGTGTCGAGAACGGGAACGTGCTGAAGCAGGCTCGTCACATAGGTCTGAGCCTTCGCTTCATCGCCTCCGTTTGCCTGCTTGGCCCAAGCCCAGGCAGCCAGGAAGTTCCAGCGCGCGCCGCCCGATGTTTTCGGGTTTGGCGTGATCACCTGGACATCGTCCTTTACGAGATCGGCCCAGTCCTTGATGCCCTTCGGATTGCCCTTGCGCACCAGGAATACGATGGTGGAGGTGTAAGGTGTCGAGTTGTTTGGGAGCTTGCTCTTCCAGTCGGCGGGGATCTTGCCGGTCTTCTGGGCGATCGCGTCAATGTCACCTTCGAGAGCGAGCGTCACGACGTCGGCGTCGAGCCCATCGATGACCGATCGCGCCTGAGCGCCGGAGCCACCATGCGACGCCTGGATCGCCACGGCCTCGCCGGTGTCCTTCTGCCACTTCTGTGCGAAGGCTGCGTTAAAATCCTTATAGAGTTCCCGTGTCGGATCATAGGATACGTTGAGAAGCGTCTGATCGGCAAAAGCTGGTGCGACAGCGCCGATGGCGAAACTGCCTGCCAAAACCGCGGCCGCGAGAAGCCGGGTAATCCGTTGTGCGTGCATGGGGAACCTCCTTCGTTTGTGATCCAAACTCTACCAAGTTGGTCGTATAATGAAACGAAGATTGTTTCTGTTCCATGCGGCGGTTCCGGAATGGCGTGCCATTTCGTGTGCAGTTTTGAAATGATTGTGCTGTCGAACCTGCGCGACAGGTGGCTGCGATTTGGCTCTCGCACTTTAGGAATGGCCACGTTTTTAAAACAACCTGCGAGCAGACGCGGGCATTCCATCGCGCCATGAGCAAAAGCCTCGGCGATGGAATTGAAATCCGCCGTGTTCGGCGATTATAGTCCGCCGACGCCGCGCTCGACTCGCGCGGGGAGGCAAGGGAAGGAAGATGCAATGACCAAAGTCCGCGCACTGGTGCTGGAGCGCCAGCATGAGCTCGCTATCCGCGAAATCGATCTGCCTATGGAAACCGGGCCGGGCGAGGTCAAGATCAAGATACACACGGTCGGCGTCTGCGGCTCCGACGTTCACTATTACACGCACGGCAAGATCGGCCCCTTCGTCGTCAACGAGCCGATGGTGCTCGGGCACGAGGCGGCTGGTACCGTCGTCGAGGTTGGCGCCGGCGTCACACATCTGAAGGTCGGCGATCGCGTCTGCATGGAACCGGGCATTCCCGATCCCAACTCGAAGGCAAGCCGGCTCGGCATGTACAATGTCGATCCGGCCGTCTCCTTCTGGGCAACTCCGCCCGTTCATGGCGTGCTCACGCCCGAAGTCGTTCATCCCGCCAACTACACGTTCAAGCTGCCTGACAATGTGAGCTTCGCCGAAGGCGCCATGGTCGAGCCTTTCGCCGTCGGCATGCAGGCGGCTACCAAGGCGAAGATCGCGCCGGGCGACACCGCCGTCGTGCTCGGTGCCGGCCCGATCGGCACGATGGTTGCCATCGCAGCACTCGCCGGTGGCTGCGCTCGTGCGATCGTGGCCGATCTCGCCCAGCCGAAGCTCGATATCGCCGCCCAGTATCAGGGCGTGATCCCGGTCAATATCCGCGAGACCAACCTCGTCGAGGAAGTCTCGCGGCTGACGGACGGATGGGGCGCCGATGTGATCTTCGAATGCTCCGGTTCGCCGAAGGCCTGGGAAACGATCATGGATCTTGCGCGTCCCGGCGGCGTCATCGTTGCCGTCGGTCTGCCGGTCAACCCAATCGGCTTCGACGTCTCGACTGCGTCGACCAAGGAAATCCGCATAGAAACGGTGTTCCGCTACGCGCATCAGTATGAGCGGTCGATTGCGCTGCTCGGCTCCGGTCGCGTTGATCTGAAGCCTCTGATTTCCGAGACCTTCGGCTTCCAAGACTCCATCAAGGCTTTCGACCGCGCGGTCGAAGCGCGCCCGAGCGATGTGAAGCTGCAGATCGTGATGGACTAGGTGCCTGTCGGCTAGCCCGTGCTAGCCGACACTTTCCTAAAAGCCTTTCTGAAGACAAGGGCCGCGCCAGCCACGATGGCCGCGGCCCCGACCCCGATGAAGAGGTGATGATGCAGCGGCAGACGACCGAGGATCTGCTCGATCCCGTGTCCGAAGAGATAGCCGAGCGCCGTAAACAGCTGTCCCCATACAAGCGCCGCGAACGCATTCAACATCACGAACTTTCCGGTCGAGATTCGCGTCGTGCCGATCACGATCGGACTGATCGTCCTCAAGCCGACGAGAAAGCGGAATGCAAGGATGAAACCTGTCGGATAGCGCTCAAGAAGCGACGTCACCTGGGCCAGCGTCGGCGTCTCCATCAGCCGGCGGACAACGTGCCAGCGGGCCGCATAGCGGCCGGCGAAGAACCACATCTGGTCTCCGGCGAATGAACCCGCCGACGCCATCAGCGAGGCCGACCAATAGGTGAGCAGCCCGCGATGGGAGATGATGCCGCCGAGGAAGGCCGCGGTCTCACCCTCGAATGCGGTGCCGAGGAAGATCGCGACAATCCCATAGTGTTCGATCAGATGTTCTATGGACACGATTGATCCCCCGCCGTTTTTCGCCTGCCGCCGTGAAGGCTACACGTTCTTGAGGTCGCCAAGCAATGTCGGGATCAATTCGGACACTGTCGGATGAATCGGTACGGCCCACTTCAGCTCGGGATAGGGCGTTCCGGCATTCATCGCGTCGATGAAACCATGGATCGCCTCATCGCCCTCTATGCCGAGAATGGCGGCGCCGAGGATCTGCTTGGTTTGCGCGTCGGCGATCACCTTCATCAAGCCTTTCGTCTCGCCCCGCTCCTTTGCACGGCCGACTTTGGTCATCGGCCGGGTCGAGATCATGATCTCGCGACCCGATGCGCGCGCCTGCTTTTCCGATATGCCGACGCGACCGAGCGGCGGGTCGATATAAAGCGCATAGGCGAGGATGCGGTCGCTGAGCTTGCGATCCTCGCCGTCGAGCAGGTTGGCCGCTGCAATCTCGAAGTCGTTGTAGGACGTATGCGTGAAGGCGCCGTGGCCATTGCAGTCGCCAAGCGCCCAGATGCCGTCGACATTGGTTGCGAGCTTGTCGTCAACGGTGATGTAGCCACGCTTGTCGGCGGCGACGCCGGCACGATCGAGGCCGAGATCGTCGGTATTCGGCACACGGCCGGTTGCGATCAGCACATGGCTCGCCATGATCTCGGCGATGCCGTCGGCGACCGAGACTTCGATGCCGTCCGGCTTGTTCTTGAACGCGATACGGTCCGCGTCCGTGTGGACCATAATTCCCTCGGCGCGCAGGATGTCGGCAATCGCGTCTGAGATATCGTCATCCTCTCGCGAGGCGAGCTTGGGGCCACGCTCGACGACCGTAACCTCGGCGCCGAAGCGGCGATACATCTGCGCGAACTCAAGGCCGATATAGCTTCCGCCAATGACCACCAGATGCCGGGGCAGCGTGTCCAGCGCGATGATCGACGTGCTGGTCAGATAGTCGATGTCGTCGATACCCGGCATATCGGGAATGGCCGGTCGTGCGCCGACGTTGAGATAGATGCGCTGCGCGGTCAGCAGCTCGCCGTTGACACTGATCGTCCGTTCGCTTTCGAAGCGCGCATGACCGTAGATTACGGTGACGCCGGCCATGCCCGCGAACCAGCTGATCAGGCCGTTGCGGGCCTCCATGGTCACTGTCTCGGCTCGCTTGCGCACGATCGCCATGTCGATGCCGATATCGCCCGGGATTGTCACGCCGTAGCCGCCGGCATTGCGGGCCACATAGGCGGCGCGGGCGCTGGCGACGAGGGTCTTGGTCGGCATGCAGCCTGCGTTGACGCATGTGCCGCCGAGATACTTGCGCTCGATCAGCGCGACCTTCATGCCCTTCTCCGCCATCCGGGCAGCGAGGAAGGGGCCGGATTGGCCGGCGCCGACAACGATGGCGTCGAAGCTGCGCATCAGACCGACGCCACAATCAGGATCGCGCCGACAATGGCGACCGCGTCCTCAAGAATCGCCGCGGGCGGATCTCTTCGAAAAGCGCTCGCCAGCTTGCCGCGCGCCGCGGCACCACCAAGCGTGCCCGAGACCGCGCCCAGAATGCCGGCGATGAGCCCTGGTATCAACGATCCGCCTGCGGCGCCGATGGTAGCACCTGACAGCGCGCCCATGATCAGCCGCGCGCCGAACTGCATCGGTACTTTTCTTGAGGGCGTGGATGGCAATTGATCCGTCACCAGTTCGACCAGCGCCAGCAGCGTGAAAATCCACGGGGTCCAGCGATAGCCCATGAAGGCGAGCGGTGTCTGAGACACATCGAACCAGCCGAGTGCTGCGCCCCAGGCGACAGCCGCGGGCGCAGTCAGCGCGCGCAGCCCGGCGATGATGCCGATCAGAAATGCGAGAAATAGAAGCATGCGAAATCCCCCATCGCAGCGCAGGCTCTCCCCGCGACAAGCGAAAGCTTGCACATTGTCGGGTCCGTTGCAATTTGGCGGAGAAGAATTCTCGATCAGTTCGAGAACGCCGCTATTCCCGTTATGGCGCGGCCGAGGATCAGCGCGTGAATGTCGTGCGTGCCCTCATAGGTGTTTACCACCTCCAGGTTGACGAGATGGCGGGCGACGCCGAATTCATCGGATATGCCGTTGCCTCCAAGCATGTCGCGCGCCATTCGGGCGATATCGAGCGCCTTGCCGCAGGAATTGCGTTTGAGGATCGAGGTAAGCTCGACGGGCGGGTGGCCGTCTTCCTTCATCCGGCCGAGGCGCAGGCAGCCCTGCAGCCCGAGCGTGATCTCGGTCGCCATGTCGGCGAGCTTCCTCTGGATCAACTGATTGGCGGCGAGCGGCCGGTCGAACTGCTTGCGGTCGAGTGTGTATTGCCGCGCCCGCGCATAGCAATCTTCGGCGGCGCCGAGCGCGCCCCAGGCAATCCCGAAACGGGCCGAGTTGAGGCAGGTGAATGGACCCTTCAGGCCGGAGACGTTTGGCAACAGGTTCTCTTCCGGCACGAAGACGCCATCCATCACAACTTCGCCCGTTATGGAGGCGCGCAGGCCGATTTTGCCGTGAATGGCAGGCGCCGTCAGGCCCTTCCATCCCTTTTCGAGGATGAAGCCACGGATCACGCCGTCTTCGGTCTTCGCCCAAACCACGAAGACGTCGGCGATCGGCGCGTTCGATATCCACGTCTTGGCACCGGAAAGACTGTAGCCGCCGTCGACCTTTTTCGCACGCGTCGCCATCGATCCGGGGTCGGAGCCATGGTTGGGTTCGGTAAGGCCGAAGCAGCCGATCCATTCGCCGGTGGCGAGTTTCGGCAGATATTTCTGCTTCTGCGCTCCGGATCCAAAGGCATCGATCGGCACCATGACCAGCGACGACTGGACGCTCATCATCGACCGGTAGCCGCTGTCGACCCGCTCGACCTCGCGGGCGATCAGCCCGTAAGCGACATATCCGAGACCCGCGCCGCCATATTCGGGCGATATCGTCGGGCCGAGGAGGCCGAGTTCGCCCATTTCGCGAAAGATGCTCGGATCGGTTTTCTCGTGGCGGAAGGCTTCGAGCACACGCGG
Organism: Rhizobium sp. UBA1881; assembly: GCF_002338015.1. Taxonomy (NCBI): domain Bacteria; kingdom Pseudomonadati; phylum Pseudomonadota; class Alphaproteobacteria; order Hyphomicrobiales; family Rhizobiaceae; genus Rhizobium; species Rhizobium sp. UBA1881. The sequence goes on along the minus strand of NZ_DDHH01000072.1, from coordinate 31,927 downwards.
CGCAAGCTTTTCCTGCGCGTAGGAGTGCGCGGTGTCGAGCACCATGCGCTCCTCTTCCGTCAACTGCTCGACAAGCCGGAACGGATCGGACCAGTCGAAACTCTCGCGGGTGTAATTCATGGTTCATCCTCCTCGATCCATCGGCATGTCGCGGACCCTATTGGGATACTGCCGGGGCGAGGGAGCGTCAACACGCGCGCCCGTCCATGTCGCTCTCGACTGCGCGCGATGATGACATAGCTATCCTCCCATGGGCCCTCAAATGGGGTCGTCTAAATGATGGGAGCAGGACATGACAAAGATCGCGTTTATCGGCCTCGGCAATATGGGTGGGCCGATGGCGACAAATCTGGTCAAGGCGGGGCACACGGTCGCGGGCTTCGACTTGGTGCCAGCGTTGCTTGAGGCTGCAGTGGCAACCGGCGTCCAGCCGACCAGCGATATTTCCCAGGCCGTGAGCGGTGCTGATGCTGTGGTGACCATGCTTCCGCAGGGCAGGCACGTCCTGACTGCGTGGACGGATATTATTCGCGGCATTCGCTCAGGAACGCTTGTCATCGACTGCTCAACGATCGACGTCGCCAGCGCGCGCAAGGCGCATGATATGGCAAAAGCGGCCGATTGCCCATCGCTCGATGCCCCGGTCTCCGGCGGAACCAGCGGTGCTGCGGCCGGAACGCTGACCTTCATGGCGGGAGGAACGCCGGAGAGCTTCGCAAGGGCCAAACCCATACTCGAAGCGATGGGCAAGAAGATCGTCCATTGCGGAGAGGCAGGCGCGGGGCAGGCGGCGAAAATCTGCAACAACATGATACTGGGCATATCGATGATTGGCGTCTGCGAGGCTTTTGCATTGGGCGAAAAGCTTGGCCTCTCGCACCAGGCCTTGTTCGATGTCGCCTCGACGTCATCGGGCCAATGCTGGTCGATCAACACATACTGCCCGGTTCCCGGCCCGGTGCCGACGTCGCCCGCCAACAACGATTACAAGCCGGGCTTTGCAGCCGCCTTGATGCTGAAGGACCTCCGCCTGTCGCAGGAGGCGGCGCTCGCGACAGGTGCCTCGACGCCGCTCGGCGCCGAAGCCGCGCAATTGTTCGCTCTCTTCGAAAAGCAGGGCAATGGCGGTCGCGATTTTTCAGCGATCATCGAGATGTTGCGCGGCTGACGCCTTTCTTACGGCAAGCGCAGGTTCGTGCCGCCGACCCAGGCGGTTGCGATATTGGGTTTCGAGGCGGTGTTGATGATCTTCTGGAGAATCTGTTCGCCGCTATCGAATTCGTCGAACAAGCGCACCGATCCCTTCGGCGCCTTGGTGTCGACAACGATCGCATCGAACAGATAGCCGGGCTTGAACTGGCCGATCGGCAGATCGAGCGCCACGCCACCGCCTGCCGTCGCGATATAGAAGGCATCGCGGAAATCGATCTGGGCCGGCCCGTAGCTGGCGCGCGCCTCGGCATCGCGCTTGGGATCGACACCGCTCTCAAGAGCGCGCGACATCAGGATCGCGCCGCGGCAGTTTTCAAGCATCGAGGCGCTCGGCCCACCGGAGACATCCGTGCCGAGACCGACGTGCATGCCCTTGTCGAGGGCGGCCTTGAGCGGGAATACGGCGTTGGCGAAGTAAACGTTGGAGAGCGGGCAGTGGGCGACAGCAGCTTCGCGCTCCCGCACCTTGTCCATGTCACCATCCGTCAGGAAGTTGGCGTGTGCCAGAACCGTGCGCCGGCCGAGCAGGCCGAAGCGATCGAGCGCCTCGGTATCGGTCACGCCGTGGCGGGACAACACATAGCCATGCGCCCAGTCGCTCTCCGAACAGTGGGTCTGCACGTGGCAGCCGCACTCCTTCGCCAGAGCACCCAGCCCCTCGAGCGTCGCGTCGGTGCAGGATGGCACGAAGCGTGGCGTGATGACAGGAAGTACTTTCTTTTCAACGTTATCAGGATGATTGGTGATGTAATCAATCAGTGCGCGCGTGCCTTTAATGGCTTCGTCCGGCGAGGCGTCGCGGTAGTAATCCGGGCACTCGTCGGCGTTGTCCATCGCCACTTTGCCGATCAGCGCGCGCTGGCCCTTCTCCAGACATATGTCCGCAAGCGATCGCGTCGCATCCTGGTGCACGGTGGCGAAATAGAGCGCCGTGGTCGTGCCGTTTGCGAGGAGGTCGTCGACGAGCAGGCCGTAGCTGCGCTTTGCGAAGGCAAGATCTTCGTAGCGGGCTTCCAGTGGGAAGGTATATTTCTGCAGCCATACCTCGAGCGGCACATCGAGCGCGCTGCCAAGCTGGGGATATTGCGGCGCATGGACGTGAAGATCGACGAAACCTGGAAGGAGATAAGAGCCTACAGGCAACGTGACGAGTTCGCCGCCTTCCTCGCGCGCCTCGCGAATGGTCCGGTAGTTCGGATCGCTTGGGCGATGCATGGCGGCAATCGTGCCATCCGCGCCGATATCGATCAGCACCTCGTCCAGGATATCGATCTTTCCGCGCTCCGGAGCGTGAAATCCGGAGGCGCAGAGCGTTTTATTCCGCAAGTCCAATGCTGTATTCCAATTCAATCAATGCGTCAGTATCCGCGCACGTATGCACGAGTTCAAATCTATAGCGAATGGCGACGGGGTCCATCGCAGGAGCCCTGCGTTTTTACGGTGGCTGCCGTGCAATGATGGGACGCTCGCCCATCCGGCCAGCTGTCGCCGTGATTATCAGGCGCGAACGGACCGGCCGGCATGCTGGAGCAACCAGGCCCTGACCTTGGCGACGGATTGGGCTTGCCTCGGCCTGCGGAGCGAGACCACGTAAAAATCCGCCTGAGCTCGCATCGTTTGCGCAAATGCCGGCACCAGCCGCCCGGCGGCGATATCCTCGTTGACGAAGACCCCGCTTGCCAGCGCGATGCCCTGGCCGGCAAGCGCCGCCTCGATAGCATGGGATGTCTGGTTGAAGCGAACGCCCTTCGAGGCGGCGACCGGCCTCGCACGCGCGATCGTGGCGATGAACTCGGGCCATTGATTGTGGGTGTCGTGGAGCAGCACGAAACGCTCGAGATCGGCGGGGTCAAGGCGACCGGTGGGCGGCATAAGCGCGGGGCTGCATACCGGGACAAGCTCCTGCTCGAACAGCAGGTCGGCCTCCAGCGAGGCTGGGAACGGTGGTCGCGCCAACCGGACCGCGATATCCACATCATCCGATTGGAAGTTCGCGACACGTTCGCTGGCGAGAATGCGCATATCGAGATCCGGGTGCGCTGCAAGGAAATCCGGTAGCCTCGGAATCAGCCATTTTGATGCGAAAGTCGGCGTGACGCTGATCGTCAACCGCAACGGCTCCGGCCGCAACGTCGCGGTTGCGTCGGAGATCAGTTCGAAGGCACGCCGGATGCTTTCGGCATAACCGCGTCCGGCCTCGGTCAAGGCAAGCTTGCGGGGGAGGCGCTCGAACAGAGGGAGGTTTAACTCCTTCTCCAGGCCACGGACCTGCTGCGCGACAGCTGCCTGCGTGACGCCCAGCTCCTCGGCTGCGGCGCGAAAGTTGAGATGACGGGCGGCGACCTCGAAGGCGCGCAAGCCATTCAGCGGCGGAAGGCGGAAAAGCGGGTCGTTCATTCGATAGATTTTCTACTGGTTCACGCCAACCGAATTGGCTCGAAGCTATGTTATCATGATGGTATCATCATGCACTGAAGCTGCAAACACGCGCGATGCGCAAGAGAAGCAACGAAAGGGTGGATGTTATGACAGTAGAAAAAGTGGCGCTGGTAACGGCGGGCGGTAGCGGCATGGGGGCGGATGCCGCCAAGCGTCTGGCGGCCGATGGCTTCAAGCTCGCCATCCTCTCGTCCTCGGGTAAGGGTGAGGCGCTGGCCAAGGAACTCGGCGGCGTCGGCGTCACGGGGTCGAACCAGTCGAATGACGATATCAAGCGCCTTGTCGATCTCGCCATGCAGGCCTGGGGCCGCATCGATGTGCTCGTCAACAGCGCCGGACACGGCCCGCGCGCGCCGATCCTCGATATCACCGACGAGGATTGGCACAAGGGCATGGATGTCTATCTGATGAACGTCATCCGCCCGACCCGGATCGTGACGCCGGTCATGCAGGCGCAGAAGTCTGGCGCGATCGTCAATATCTCGACCGCCTGGGCCTTCGAACCGACAGCGATGTTCCCGACGTCCGCCGTCTTCCGCGCCGGTCTCGCCTCCTTCACCAAGATCTTCGCCGACACCTACGCGGCGGATAAAATCCGCATGAACAACGTGCTTCCGGGCTGGATCGACAGCCTGCCGGCAACCGAGGAGCGCCGCGAATCGGTACCGATGAAGCGCTATGGCACAAGCGAAGAGATCGCGGCGACCGTGGCGTTTCTGGCGTCGGAAGGTGCCGGATACATCACCGGGCAGAATATCAAGGTGGATGGCGGACTCGGCCGATCGGTGTGATCGAAACCGCTGACGTTGCGGGGACAAGCGGCTTCTGACGGCCGCTTGATAACCGTCACGTCGCAGGCGTTTGATAGGCATTATCTATCAAAATATTTTTCTTTATCTATTTCATTTATCGCCGACCCCTGTTTATGTTGCGGCGCGAAAGCGGGTTTTCGCTTCGCAGCAATTCTACAGGAGCCTTCATGTCCCTTATCAACACATCCATTAAGCCCTTCAAGGCGCAGGCCTTCAAGCAGGGCAAATTCATTGAAGTGACCGATGCCGACACCAAGGGCAAGTGGGCGGTATTCTTCTTCTATCCGGCTGACTTTACTTTCGTTTGCCCGACGGAACTCGGCGATGTCGCCGATCACTATGCCGAACTGCAGCGCCTTGACGTCGAGGTCTATTCGGTCTCGACCGACACGCATTTCACCCACAAGGCCTGGCACGACAGCTCGGAGACCATTGGCAAGATCCAGTATACGATGATCGGCGACCCGACCGGCACGATCAGCCGCAACTTCGAAGTCATGCGCGAATCCGAAGGCCTTGCCGACCGCGGCACCTTCGTTGTCGATCCCGATGGCGTCATCCAGGCTATGGAAGTCACCGCCGAAGGTATCGGCCGCAATGCTGTCGACCTGCTGCGTCGCATCAAGGCTGCGCAGTATGTGCGCGCGCATCCGGGTGAAGTTTGCCCGGCCAAGTGGGAAGAGGGCGAAAAGACGCTCGCTCCGTCGCTGCACCTCGTCGGCAAGATCTGACGTTCAAATAATAGGCCGCCTTCCGGTTTAGACTGGAAGGCGGCACCCAATACCATATTCAGCGCCTTAAACGCGGCGCGGCCATCCATTTTTAGCGGAGTGTCCCATGCTCGACGACAATCTGAAATCCCAGTTGAAGGGCTATCTGGAACGGGTCGTTCGCCCGATCGCGATCACCGCTTCGGTCAATGACAGCGCCAAGTCGAAAGAGATGTCGGAGCTTCTCGCCGAACTGGTCGCTCTTTCCGACAAGATTTCGGTCGTGGAAATGCGTGATGACGGGGAGCGTGCACCATCCTTCGCGCTGACCAGCCCGGGCCACGACATCAACCTGCGCTTCGCCGGCATTCCGATGGGCCATGAGTTTACCTCGCTTGTGCTCGCTCTGCTGCAGGTCGGCGGTCATCCGCCGCGCACCGAGCAGGCAATCATCGATCAGATCAAGGATCTCGACGGCGATTTCCTTTTCGAGACCTATTTCTCGCTCACCTGCCAGAATTGCCCCGATGTCGTGCAGGCACTGAACCTGATGGCCGTGCTGAACCCGCGCGTGAAGCATGTGGCGATCGATGGCGGCGTGTTCCCGGCCGAAGTTCAAAGCCGCCAGGTCATGTCTGTGCCGACGGTCTATCTCAACGGCCAGCTGTTCGGTCAGGGCCGAATGGAAGTCGAGGAGATCGTCTCCAAGCTCGACACCGACTCCGCTGCTCGTGCCGCCGAGAAGCTGAATGGCCGCGAAACTTACGACGTGCTCGTCATCGGCGGCGGTCCGGCCGGCGCTGCGGCGGCCATCTACGCCGCGCGCAAGGGCATCCGCACCGGCGTTGCCGCCGAGCGCTTTGGCGGTCAGGTTCTCGATACGATGGCGATCGAAAACTTCATCTCGGTGCAACATACCGAAGGACCACAGTTTGCGGCTTCGCTGGAAGCGCATGTGAAGCAATATGACGTTGATATCATGAACCTGCAGCGCGCCGAAAAGCTCGTTCTCGGCAAGGACATGATCGCGGTCGAACTCGCCAATGGCGCGACGCTGCGCTCGAAGACGGTGATCCTGTCGACCGGCGCCCGCTGGCGGCAGATGGGCGTTCCCGGCGAAGACCAGTATCGCAACAAGGGCGTTGCCTATTGCCCGCATTGCGACGGTCCGCTGTTCAAGGGCAAGCGCGTTGCCGTCATCGGCGGTGGCAATTCCGGCGTCGAGGCGGCGATCGACCTTGCCAACATCGTCAGCCACGTGACGCTGATCGAGTTCGACAACAAGCTGCGTGCCGATGACGTCCTGCAGCGCAAGCTGCGCAGCCTTCCCAACGTCGATATCCTGCTTTCCGCCAAGACGACGGAAGTGCTGGGCAATGGCCAGAAGGTGACCGGGCTCGTCTACGAAAACCGCATTGCCGGTCAGCGCCACACGCTCGATCTGGAGGGCATCTTCGTCCAGATCGGCCTGCTTCCGAACACCGAATGGCTGAAGGGCGCCATCGAACTGTCGCCACGCGGCGAGATCATTGTCGATCACCACGGCCAGACCTCGGTTCCCGGTGTCTTTGCCGCCGGCGATTGCACCACAGTGCCTTACAAGCAGATCGTGATTGCGCTCGGCGAGGGCGCGAAGGCGTCGCTTGCAGCCTTCGACCATCTGATCCGCATGTCTGGCCCGGACGAGGATGCGGTGAAGGCGGCTTGAGGCTGATCGACACGGTTCTGCAATGACGCTTCGCGAGCTGGAATACCTGATTGCCTTGGCGGACCACCGGCATTTTGGCCGAGCCGCCGAAGCGTGCCTGGTCAGCCAGCCGACACTCTCCATGCAGATCCGGAAACTGGAGGAGACCCTTGGCGCTCCGCTGATCGAGCGCACGCCGCGCACGGTCATGTTGACACCGTTCGGCGAGGATACCGTCAAGCGGGCAAGGCGCATCATGAAGGAGGTTGCCGAGATCAGGTCATCGGCCTTGCGCAGCCTCAATCCCGAGGTGGGCACCCTGCGTCTCGGCATCTTCCCGACGCTCGCTCCCTATTTCCTGCCGCATGCGGTGCCGCGCATCCACAGGCAGTTCCCGCGGCTGGAGACGCTGCTGATCGAGGAAAAGAGCGATGCACTCCTGGCGCGCCTTAAAAGCGGCAATCTCGATGCCACGATCCTCGCTCTTCCCGTCAATGACGACCACCTGAAAGCCGAGTGTCTCTTCGAGGAAGACTTTCTGCTCGCCGTTCCCGACATGCATCCGCTCGCAAGGCGGCAGTCCCTGGTGCTCGGGGACCTCGATCGCTACGACCTTATGTTGCTGGAAGAGGGGCACTGCCTGCGCGAACAGGCGCTCGATGTGTGCCGCTTGTCGGGTGCAAGCGAGCGCACCTCGTTTCGCGCCACCAGCCTGGAGACACTGCGCCAGATGGTCGGCGCCAATGTGGGGATCACGCTTCTGCCGGAGCTGGCCGCGCTGTATCCGGCGTCGGGCGACATAAGGCTGCTGCGTTTCGAAGGCATATCGCCGAACAGGCGGATCGGCATATGCTGGCGCAAAGGTTCGGCGATGGGCACTTTTCTGGAAAGTATCGCCGGTCTCCTGCGCGACGTCGCCCAGGAGCTGCTTGCCGACATCCGACCGGAGCCGACCGCCTAAGGCGACGTTACTTCCATTCCCACAGTAGCTTGGTCGAGAACGGCCGTGTGCCGATTAGGAGCTCGGGTTGCGTCAGCTTGGCCTCGAAGATCGCTGCATCCGCGTCACCATTCAGCCCGACGAATAGCATTTTCATCGAAGCGCCGCGCGGCTGGCCCTTCTTGCGGTAGGCGAATTGCACTGCACAGGTCGGATATTCCCATCCCGCCGTCAGCGTCTGCGCGAACGCTTCCTCGCCGAGCCCGTTTGCTTGGCCCGTCGACGCCAGGAACTGGCCTAGTCCGAAGAAGCCGGAAAACACCCGGTAGGCCGTCTCCTGCGACATCTGCGTGCCTTGGCCGCTTGTCGTGTCGCGACGGTAGAAAAGGCTGTCCACCTGGCCCTGCTTACGGCTCATCGCGTAGCTGATCAGGTTTTTCTGGGCGAGCAGCTCCATCGTCAGATCGTAGGTCTGATAGCTGCCGGGGTTGGTATGCAGATCGTCGATACGTGCCTTCAGGTCGACAACATAGTCACGATGAAATGCGGCGCTCATCGGCGTTTCCTCATGTTTTCCGGCGCGTGGTAGCAGAAAACGCGGAAATTCCAAGGGGGCCGGCGGCCGGCGCGGCAAGGGTAGCATGTCGCAGATCTGCGACAGAAGCTGCGCGTCACGCGCATAGCGCATAGCTGTTCTGCAGAATTATGCCTATGATTTGAGCGTGCTTGCTGTATAAACAAATCATCGAAGCGATGCACCTCCTCCCGCAGAGCTTCGAGTTGCAGGTGGCCTTATCCTCCTCCCAAGGGTGCCTGCGGGAATGACAGCACTCCTCCTCCCAGCTGTCGTTCTGTTATATTCGAAAAGCCTGTCGCACCTCCTCCCGCGGCAGGCTTTTTCGATTCTGACCCACGCGTTCTTCAGCTTTCAGTTTTCCGGATTAAACGGTAGCGCCAGCGCGCAACCCGTCAGGTCTGCGCGCCTTTCGCTCGGCCAGGTGTCAGCTGATGCCGCCGAGGCAGACATATTTGATCTCGGTGAACTCCTCGATACCGTACCGCGAGCCTTCGCGGCCGAGACCTGAGAGCTTCACGCCACCGAACGGCGCTTCCGCCGTCGAGATCAGGCCCGTATTCACGCCGACCATCCCATATTCCAGCGCCTCGGCAACGCGGAACACACGCGCGAGGTCCTTGGCGTAGAAATAGGAAGCGAGGCCGAATTCGGTGTCGTTGGCCTGTTCGATCACATCCGCCTCGTCTTTGAAGCGGAAGAGGGGAGCAAGCGGGCCGAATGTCTCTTCGCGCGCGACTGCCATATCCTTCGTGACGTTGGCAAGAACGGTGGCCTCGTAGAAAGTGCCGCCAAGCGCATGCGGCTTGCCACCCTGGATGATGTTGGCACCCTTCGCCAGCGCGTCAGCCACATGCTCCTCAACTTTCTCGAGCGCCGGCTTGTCGATCAACGGACCGAGGATCACGCCCTCATCGAAGCCATTGCCGGTCTTCAGTTTGCCGACGGCATCCGCGAGCTTCTTCGAGAAGGCGTCGTAAACGCCGTCCTGCACATAGAGCCTGTTGGCGCAGACGCAGGTCTGACCGTTGTTGCGAAACTTCGCGATCAGAGCACCCTCGACGGCTGCGTCGAGATCAGCATCGTCGAAGACGATGAACGGCGCATTGCCGCCGAGCTCGAGCCCGAGTTTCTTGATCGTCGGCGCGCTCTGCTTGTAGAGCTCGGCGCCGATTTCGGTCGATCCAGTAAAGGTAAGCTTGCGCACGGTCGGGTTCGACGTCATCTCCGCGCCGATCGCGGCGGCGGAGCCTGTTAGCACCGAGAAAAGCCCGGCCGGCAGGCCGGCGCGCTCGGCAAGCACGGCAATCGCGATTGCCGAGAACGGCGTCTGCGATGCCGGCTTCAGCACCATGGCACAGCCTGCCGCAAGCGCCGGGCCGGCCTTGCGGGTGATCATCGCATTGGGGAAATTCCAGGGCGTGATCGCCGCGACCACGCCGATCGGCTGCTTCATGACCATGATGCGCTTGTCTGGTTGGTGGCCCGGTATCAGGTCGCCATAGATGCGCCGCGCTTCCTCCGCAAACCATTCGATAAAGCTCGCACCGTAGACGATCTCGCCGGTGGCTTCGGCAAGCGGCTTGCCTTGCTCAAGCGTCAGGATTCGCCCGAGGTCGTCCTTGTTCTCGATCATCAGATCGAACCACTTCCGCAGGATGCCGGCGCGTTCCTTAGCGGTGCGGGCAGCCCAGCCCTTCTGCGCGATGCGCGCGGCCTCGATCGCCGCCTTCGTCTCGGCGCCGCCCAGCTTGGGCACGCGGCCGATGATCTCTCCGGTGGCCGGATTGTTGACCTCGATTGCATTGGCGGGATCGGCATCGATCCAATTTCCGCCAACAAGAGCGGCCTGGCGAAAAAGGGAAGGGTCTTTCAGCTGCATCGCATTCATCCTGTTTGACAAGTTGCCCGCATTGACGCCGGCACTGATCGCCTCAGCGTCTTTCTGGTGCGAAGGATAGACTGGTGTCCCGGCCGGCAAGATCAAATTGGCCGAATTGCCCAGGACTTGCAACTGGAGCCGTTAGTGGCTTTTCAGTGCCGGAAGCGGCGTGACCGTGGGCCACGCCGGTGTTCAACGGACAAAACGGCGGAGCTCAGGCTTTCTTGGAAGGGCGACCGTGCAGCGGCTCGGCGCGGTGCCAGTTCTCCAGGATGCGGCCGTCGGTGTGGTTCTGCTTTGCCCAGCGGATCCCGTTCGAGATGACCTTGTGAATGGTCTTGTCGTGATAGATCGGGTAGGTCTCATGCCCCGGGCTGAAAAAGAAGATCCGTCCCCGGCCGCGTTGGAAGGTGCAGCCACTGCGAAACACCTCGCCACCCGAGTACCAAGAAATGAATACCAGCTCGTCGGGCTGCGGGATGTCGAAGGGCTCGCCGTACATCTCCGATGCATTCACCTCGAAATAGGGCGGCAGTCCCTCCGCGATCGGATGAGAAGGGTTGACCACCCAGACACGCTCAAGGTCGCCCTCCGGCGTTTCGCGCCAGGAGAGGTTGGCGTTCGTGCCCATCAGCCGGCGGAAGAGCTTGGAGTGGTGCCCTGAATGCAGAACGAGCAAGCCCATCCCCTTCAGAACGCGCTGCTGGATACGGTCGATCAGCCCGTCACTGACGTCCTCATGTGCCATATGGCCCCACCAGAGCAAGACGTCGGTATCGTTGAGTACCTGGTCGGGCAGGCCTTCATCGGGATCATCGAGCGTGCCTCGACGAATCTCGAAATCCGGATGCGCAATGCCTGCCGCAATTGCACCATCGATGCGATCGGGATAGATCTCCTGAACCTCCTTGTGCAATTGCTCGTGGCGTCCCTCGTTCCAGATTGTGACCTTGATCGTCATGATGTCCTCGATGTTGTCAACGTGATTAGGATGATTGAGCCGAGCGGATGACGCGCCCGGTGGTGTCGAACAGGTGGCAGGCGGTGCCGTCTGCTGTCAGCGAAACGCGGTCGCCGGGGCGTACCGCGACATCGCCTTCGGCGCGGACGACGATCGGCTGGTTTTCAGAGCCGACGGTCATGTAGGTCTCGACGCCCAGGCGCTCGACGATGACGACGTCGGCCGTGAAATTTCCCCGGCCCTCGGGTGCGATCTTGAAGTGCTCCGGTCGGATACCGAGCGTGGCGGCACCGTCGGGCACCGTTCCGGCTTCATCCGGCAGGTTGAGCGTCAATCCGATCGGGCTTTGCACGCGCAATGCGCCGGCCTGCGGCTTGCTGATCGTCACGGGAACGGTGTTCATGCGCGGCGAGCCGATGAAGGTGGCGACGAACTCGTTGTCGGGCTTGTGATAGAGGTCCATCGGTGCGCCCTGCTGGGCGACAAGCCCCTTGTTCAGGACGACGATGCGGTCGGCCATGGTCATGGCCTCGACCTGATCGTGGGTGACGTAAACGACGGTCGCCTTCAATTCGCGGTGCAAGCGCTGCAACTCGGCACGCATCTGTACACGAAGCGCCGAATCGAGGTTCGATAGCGGTTCATCGAACAGGATCAGCGACGGCTTCTTGATGATGGCTCGACCGATCGCGACGCGCTGTCTTTGACCGCCTGACAGTGCGGCGGGGCGGCGATCGAGATAATCAGTCAGTTGCAGGATTTCGGCGACGCCTTCGACCTGCTTGCGGATTTCGGTTTCCGGCACTTTTTTCAGGCTGAGCGAGAAGCCGATGTTCTGCGCCACGGTCATATGCGGATAAAGCGCGTAGGACTGAAACACCATGGCGATGCCGCGTTTGTCCGGCGGCACGTCATTGATACGCTTGCCGTTCAGGATGAGGTCGCCGTCATCGATGCCTTCCAGCCCGGCGATCATCCGCAAAAGGGTCGACTTTCCGCAACCCGAAGGCCCGACGAAGACGGCGAACTCGCCGTCCTCGACGGTGATGTCGACGCCCTTGATGACCTCCAGGGCGCCATAGAATTTGCGAACGTTCTTGAGATTGATCATCTGTAAAACTCTTTCTGGATATCAGCCTTTGACGCCGCCCGAAAAGGTCTGGACGAGGAAGCGCCGCGCGAAGCCGAAGGCGATCACAGCCGGCAGGAGGTAGATGAAGGCGAGGGCGGCGAGCAGGCCGTAATCGATCTCATTGATGCGCAGGAAAGCGCGAAAGAGGCCGAGGGGAAGCGTTTGCAGTTCCGGTGACGAGAGGAAGATCAGCGGCAGCAGGAAATCGCCCCAGGCCGACATGAAGGCAAACAACCCGGCTGCGGCCAGCCCCGGCAGCGCCAGCGGGATCAGGACGCGGCGGATGCGCTGCGTCATCGTTGCGCCATCCATCAGCGCTGCTTCTTCATAGTCGCGCGGAAGGCCGTCAAAAAAGGTTTTCATGATCCACAGCGCCAGCGGCAGCTGCATGGTCGCAAGCACCAGGATCAGGCCGAGGTAACCGTCGATAAAGCCCGTCCAGCGCATGATCGGCCGCGCGTATTCGCCGAAGATCGGCCGCAGGATCGCGCCCTCGGCATTGTTGAGCGTCAGCAGGAACTTGTAGAGCGGCACCACAAGTGCTGTCGGCGGCAAGACGCGGATCAGAAGGATCGCGTAGAGAAACGGCAGCTTCCACCAGGCCCGCGTGCGCGACAAGGCGTAGCCGCCGAGGCCGGCCAGCACCATGACCAGTACCGTTGCGGAGCCGACGACAAAGAGCGAATTGAAGAGCCACTTCGCCCCGTCCTCCTTGGTGAAGACACGCAGATAGTTGTCGAGCGTCCATTGTTCCGGCCAGCGGAGAAACAGCTGGGCATTGCTATCGAGCGAGGCGAGCAGAACCCAGAGGAACGGTACGGCGCAGAAGATCGAGATCAGCGACAGCGTGGCGTAGGCGAGCAGATCCGATCGGGTCTTGTTGGCGTTTTCTGTCGGGGAAAGCACTGCCATGTCAGACCTCCACCTTCATTGCCCGCACGTATGCGATGCCGAGGATCAGCGAGATCACCAGAGTGACGACCGCGACCGCGGCGCCGTAACCGAGCTGGAAGGCAGTGAAGGACTGGTTGTAGATGTAGATGCTGATGACTTCGGTCGCACCACCTGGGCCGCCGCGCGTCAGCGCATAGACAAGACCGAAGACCGCGATCGTCGAGACGGCGGAAATCAGCATGTAGAGAAGGATCGTCGGCATCATCAGGGGAAGCGTGATGCGGCGGAACATCTGCGATGGCGTGGCGCCGTCCATGCGGGCAGCCTCGTAGATTTCGCTCGGAATGGTGCTGAGGCCCGCAGTCAAGAGGATCATCGCGGTGGCGATGCCGCGCCATGTGTTGACGACGATGATCATCGTCAGCGGGAAGATCTGGAGCCAGTCGGTGGGTGTCACGCCGAAGAAGCTCACGATGCGGCTGAGCGTTGCGTTCTCGCCTCCGGCCAGCATCGAAATCCACATGAAGCCGGCAACGACCTCGGGTGCCGCGTTGGGCAGCAGGATCATCGAGGAGAATATCTGGCGGAAAAGGATCTGCCGGCGCAGCGCAATGGCTGAAATCAGGCCGAGTACGAACTGGCCGATCACCGCCGAGCCGACCACGAAGAAAAACGTCACGATGAGCGCGTTCCAGAATTTCGCGTCATTCAGCAGGCGCATGTAGTTGCGAATGCCCACGAAGCGCGGACGCAGCGCTGCGGCGCCGGTGAGAGCTTCGTTGGTGAAGCTCAGGTAGACGGAGTAAAGCGCGGGATAGATCACGAAGGCCAGAAGCAGGACCAGCGACGGCAGCAGGATCACGAGGAGCTGCCGCTCGACGCGTCGTTCGTGAGAATTGAGGACCATGAAGCTCGCAACCTTGTCTGATGATCGCAGACGCGGCCAGCGGGCCGCGCCTGCAGTCTTGGGCGGAAGTTGAAGGGCTTGAGGCTTATTTCACCACGTCGTCGCCGAGCGTTTCCTTGACGTAATCGACAAGGATCTTCTGGGCACCGGCGGCGTCCGTCTCCTTGCGCAGCAGCGCTTCGGTTGCCCGTGCCACGCCTTCGGCGATGGTGCCGAAGCCGGACGCCTGCTTCAGGAAGACGCCGTTGCCGGCCGCGGCGTGGATCGGAACGAGTTCCGTCAGCTTCTGGAACTCGGCGCTCTTAGCCGCATCCTTGCTTGCCGGAATATTGCCGATGCGCGCGGCGTAGGAGACCTGTGTGTCGACCGAACCGATCTCAAGCAGCGCCTTCGTCGCCAGCTCGACGTTCGCGGACTTCGCGTTAACGGCCCACGGAGCAGCAAGGTTCGCGAGCACGTACTGGCCGCCCGTCTGGCCAGGAACTGTCCAGGTGCCGACGATCTTTGTCACCTCTGGGATCGGGTTCTTGCTCTCGCGGCCCCAATCGAAGATGTAGCACCAGGAACCGCACGTAGTTGCCGCAAGCTTGCCATCAGGGAACATCTGGTACTTGGGAATGACCCACGGCTCTGGGCCGAGCAGCGGCTGGGTCGGCATCAGATCCTTGTCGATGAGCTCCTTGTAGACGCCGAAGACGTCCTTGATGCCTTCGCCACTGAGATCGAGTTTTCCATCGGCGTCGACCAGCTGCGGCGTCTTGGAGCCGACGAGCAGATGCTGGAAGCCTTCATCGAAAGCGCCGCTACCCCAGGACACGCCGGCCGGGAAGAGCAGGCCGTAGGCGCCTGTCTTCGCCTTCACTTCAGCGGCGCGATCCAGCAGTTCCTGCCAGGTCTTCGGTTGCTCGGTCGAAATGCCGGCTTTCTCCAGCACATCCTTGCGGAAGTAGATTTCCTGGATGCCAAGCATGAACGGCATGACGTAAGTTTCGCCATCGGGGCTCACGGCCAGCTGCTTTGCGACGTCATAGAAATTCGCGTAGCCGTCCCAGGCGGTGATCTCCTTGGTTACAGGGGCGAGGTATCCGGCTTCGACCATATCGGCCACAGCCGCCGTCGACGGGATCGAGAACAGATCCGGCGCGTTGCCGGCGCCAAGCTCGGTGAGCAGCTTCGTCAGGTAATCCTTGTCGGGCGCCGGGTATTCGACGACCTCGACGGTCACTCCGTATTTCTTTTCGATCGCCTCGACCGTCGACTTCATGGCGTCGATGCCGGCCTGGCCGTGATTTGCAATTCGGATTGTTTCGGCATGCGCCAGCGTCGAGACCGCGCTGAGCAAAATGGCGCACAGGCCACCAATGACCGTCTTCTTCAACGGAAGTCCTCCCTTTTTGATTGGCGGCGCCCTCCAGCACCGTTCGAAAAATGTACACGCATTCCTCAATGAGGCAAGATGGATTTCCGAAAGAATTTACAAGTTCATATAATACATTGATTTAACGCATTAAAATAGAACTTGCGCCGAGTTTTCTGTTTGTGTAATCGTGTACACAATCATGTGGGAGGAGTTTCATGACACAGAAGTTGCGGCTTGGCGTGATCGGCGCAGGCCTGAAGGCGGCTGAGTATGCGGCGAGCTGGGCGGCCATGCCGGAGATCGAGTTCGTAGCGCTTGCTGATACGACCGCTTCGTCGCGCCAGCGCCTGATCGACGTGTGCATCGCGGCTGGAGCGCCGGCGCCGAAGAGCTTCGAGGACTACCGCGAGATGCTCGCGAAATGCCGCGATGCGCTCGACATCGTCTATATCTCCACCCCGCACGCCTTTCACGGCGAACAGGCGGCGGCCGTCGTCGAAGCCGGCATCGATCTCTTCCTTGAAAAGCCGATGGTCACGACTGTTGCCGAGGCTGAGACGCTGATCGCGGCGCAGAAGAAAAGTGGCGTCACTGTTGTTACTGCTTTCCAGGGCGGCCTCTCGCCGCTGGTGATTGACACGCGCAAGCGCGCGCTCGCTGGAGAGTTCGGCGAGCTTATCGCGATTTCGGGCATGATCTGGGAAAGCTGGGCGGGCAACTATGCAGGTCACTGGAAACAGGAGCCGGAAATCTCGGGCGGCGGCTTCATGTTCGACACCGGCGCACACATGATGAATACCGTCTGCCTGCTGGCCAATTCCGACTTCGCCAGTGTATCGGCCTATATGAACAAGCATGGCCGCAAGGTCGATATTGCCACCGCCGTTTCCGCCCGCTTGAAGAACGGCGCCATGGCGACATTGACGGCCGCAGGCGAGGGGCCTCCTGGCTGCGCCTCCTACATCACCTTCTTCTATTCGAAGGCGATCGTGCGGATCGATGCCTGGGGCGGCTGGCGCGAGATCAGCGTCGGTCGGGTCAACGAGCCGCGCGAAGAGGCCGAAATTCTCGGAAACCCGATGAAGAACTTCCTCGCCATTCGCGCCGGTGAAATGGAAAACACCGGCTCCGTTGAAATGGGTCTGCGTTTCGCTAGGCTGTGGGATGCAATCAAGGAATCGGCGGCAGCCGACGGCATGCCCGTCCGGCCAGCGCAATAGACGTATCGGGACACGAGACATGAACAAGCGGCGGATCACCTCGAAGGAACTGGCAAAGCTCGCCGGGGTATCCTCCGCCACCATTTCCCGTGCCTTTTCGCCCGATTCCAGGATCGGCAGCGCCACGCGCGATCGAATTTTGTCGGTCGCGCGCGAACACGGCTATCAGCCGAACGCGATTGCCCGTTCGCTGAACAATCAACGATCGAGGTTGGTCGCCCTTGTCGTCAATGCCATTGGCAATCCTTGCGAGGCCGAAGAGCAGCAATTGTTGGTCCACAGGTTGCAGGCGCGCCAGCTGCTGCCGATCATCCTGTGCTGTGCAGATCACGACGATCGCCTGCAACTGATGCGGTTGGCATCCACCTATCAGGTGGATCATGTCGTCGTTTTCTCGGACATGGTGTCGATGCAAGACGCGGTCGATATCTTTCATACGACCAAGCCTATCATCGTCTCGTTCGAACCCTTGGACAACGAAAACGTCTCAAATATTCGCATCGATGGCGCGGCTGCGGCTGACGAGATCATCGAGAAGATTGTCAATGACGGCAAGAAGCGCTTTGCCTACCTCTCCGGCACCAAATCCAGCTGGATCGACAAGCTTCGACGCAAATGGTTCGCGGATGCACTCGCCAGGCGCGGGATGGCCATCGAGGCCGAGGCCTTTGGCGACTACACCTATGATTCCGGCTTCAAGGAAGCGGTGCTTTTGCTGCATCGCTCGAAGGTCGATGCCATCATTTGCGGCAACGACGTGATGGCGATCGGCGCGCGCGATGCCGCGCGGCGCATGCTCGGCAAGAACACCCCTGATGATATCGCCATCGTCGGCCAGGATGGGATTGCAATGGCTGCGTGGGATTGCAACGACTTGACGACGCTAAGCCTCGACCATGTCGCCTTCATCGATGCGGTTGTCGAGCTCATCGAACGTCACGATGCCGATTTGCCGGGGCCCCACAGCATAACGCTGACCTGCAATGCCCGCTGGGGATCCACCGCCTGACACCATCCGCTCGGCGCCAGGAGGTCGCTGTCTTAGCGACATCTTGACTACGGGGTCCAAACGAAATGGTATGCTTGCCAGACATCATCCAATGGCGGCGCCGCCAGCGTGGCGCCGAGAGCAAATGATCGTGATCAGGCGGCGCAGCATCTTTCTATTCGTGTCGTGGGGTTTGCGCCTCTCTCTTTGCATGACACTGATTGGCCCGGCCGGCGCTGCTGAGACCATCGAAGCTCAGCCGGAGGCAGCCTGCCTCTACACACGCTCGATGACGGGCTCGGCGGAGACCCTTTGCATTCGCAAGGACAGCTTCAACCGCGACCTCTGCGGTGCGATCGAACGGACCGCGAGCGAACATGACCTGCCGCCGGATTTCTTCGCCCGGCTGATTTGGCGCGAGAGCCGGTTCAGGCCGGACGCGTTGAGCTATAAGGGCGCGCAGGGAATAGCGCAGTTCATGCCGGGTACCGCCAAGCTGCGCGGGCTGCAGGACAGTTACGATGTTCTGGAAGCCTTGCAAAAATCGGCCGAATATCTTGACGAGCTCAGGGATCGCTTCGGCAATCTCGGCCTTGCGGCCGCTGCCTACAATGCCGGCGAAAACGGGCTATCGAACTTTCTCAATGGCGGCGGCCTGCCGACGGAGACCCGCAGTTATGTGATGGCGATTACGGCGCATAGCGTCGAGGAGTGGAAGTCCTCGGCACCCGACAAGGCGGCTGGTCCCCTGGCAGAGGATCAGCCCTTTATCGAAAGCTGCGTGGCGCTTGCCGATCGCCGCAAGATGGCCGATCCGGTCTGGCGGCCGGAGGGAAACTGGGCGCCTTGGGGCGTGCAGATCGCGGCCAGCGCCGACCCCGATGTTGCCCGTCGCCTTTTCTTTGCGGCGATTGCACGGTTTCCGGCACCTCTCGACCAGGAGCAGCCTCTTATCCTGCGGCAGCGTGACCGCAGCTTCGGTTTCCGACCGCGCTACGTGACCCGCATTGCGCGGCAGACAAGGGGGGAGGCTAACGAGGTCTGCAGACAGATCCGCAAGACCAACCAGATCTGCCTGATATTCAAGAATTGAATATCGGGGTTCCGGCACCCCGTTCGAGAACCGAGACGTTGTATTCAATGGCTATCCAAAACCGCCTTGCATCGTCTTTTGCACAACTGGATTGCACGGGTGTGCAAAAAATGACTTCAGAGCTCATTTTGTCATGTCACTGTTACGCGCCGGCGATAGCAGAGCCGTAGTCCAAAGGGCAACGCCCGAAACAATGGAGACGGTCATGAACAGACGCGAGTTTCTTGTCACATCTTCGGCGGCAGCCGGTCTGCTGGCCCTGCCACGCTTAGCGATGGCTGCAGATGGCACGATCAACCTCTATAGTGGTTCCGACGCCAACATTATCGACTTCTGGAACAACACCGTGCTTCCGGCCTTCAAAAAGGCGCACCCCGAAGCTGCCGTAAAGGTTACGGATGCAGGTGACAACGCGGGCTTGCGTGCGATTGCAGACCGTGCGCTTGCGGCTCTCAAGTCGAAGACGGATCCGCAGTCGGATATCTTTGAAGCGTTCAACCCACGACTGCCCACAGGTGGTATCGATGCCGGCCTTTGGGTCAAGTTCTCGGCCGAGAACATCGATGGCTTCGCGACCGTCAATCCGCTCAGCGTCGACAGCCCGTATTCGCTGCCCTATCGCGGTTCGCAGGTGTTGCTAGCCTACGACAAGACCAAGCTTGACCCCAAGGATGCGCCGAAGACCTGGGAACACCTGACGGCCTGGATCAAGGCCAATCCTGGCCAGTTCATCTACAATCGCCCCGACAAGGGCGGTTCGGGCGGCAATTTCGTTCGCCGCGCGATCCACGAAGCCAACGGTCGCGATCCCAAGAAGTTCACCATCGACAACTTCACGTCTGATTTCGCAAATCAGGCCCTGACGCCGGCTTGGGCGATCCTCAACGATCTCGCGCCGTCACTTTATGAAAAGGGTGCCTACACCTCCGGCAATACGCAGTCGATCCAATTGCTTGCCCAGGGCGTTGTCACGATGACCCCGGTCTGGTCCGACCAGGTGCTGCAGGCCCTGTCGCAGGGCGTACTGCCTGAGACGACCGGCCTTGTCCAGCTCACCGATCTGGCGCTTTGCGGCGACTTCTCGCGCATGACGGTGTTTACGAACGGCGCCAACAAGGATGCGGCACTGAAACTTGCGGCGTTCATGCTGACGAAGGAAATCCAGGAAGCGATTATCACCGAACTCGGTGGTTTCCCGGCTGTCGCCTGGGATCACATTTCCGACGAACTCCGTCAGAAATATGCCGATGTCATCCCGACCACCATCCCGACTTTCCCAGCCGGCGATTGGGAAAGCAACATCAACGACGGTTGGTATCGCAATGTTGCTCCGGGCATCAGCCGTACCTGATGCGTAAAAGCATGACATTGTCGCTGCCGGCGCGGGCAACCGCGCCGGGCAACGCGCAGAATCCGGTTGGGCTTCTTCTGGTCGCCCTGCCGGTGCTTCTGCTCGGGTGGCTGATCGTCTACCCGATCTTTTCAGCCGTGATCACCACCGTTTTCATTGCGCAGGCGGATGGAACGACCTCGGTGTCGCTGGCTTCCTACCGGTTCTTCTTCAGTGATCCCTACAGCCTCGCCAATCTCTGGGTGACGCTGTGGACGACCGTGGTCTGCGGCGTGTTGCTGCTGGTGATCGGCTTGCCGATAGCGCTTTATCTGCGGTTTTCACAGGGGCGTCTTCCAGCCTATGTTCAGGGCCTGGCGATCTTCCCGATGTTCGTGCCGTCGATCATCCTGTCTTATGCGCTGATCCGCACGATCGGGCCCAACGGGACCGTCGATCTGCTGCTCAATGCCGTCGGGCTGCCAAAGATCCCGTCCCCCTATCTGACGCCATGGGGGCCAGTCATTGGTCTGGTTTGGGACAATCTTCCTTTGACGGTGCTGATGCTGACAGCCGGGCTTGGCAGTATTGCAAAGAGCTCGGTCGAGGCTGCCCGTGATGTCGGCGCTTCGCCGCTGCGCGTTTTCATCTCGATCATCCTGCCACGTATGGGCAACTCGCTATTGGTCACGGCGTCCTTCGCCATCCTTGGAATCTTCTCGTCCTTCACTTTGCCCTATGTGCTCGGCCCGGCATCGCCGGAAATGATGGGGCCGTTCATGCAGCGCACCTTCTCCGATGTGAACGATCCGCTGAATGCGCTGACGCAGGCAGTAATTTCCTTCGGATTCTGCCTCGTCTTCGGCATTTTTTATGTGCGATCAATCGCCAAAAATCGGGAGGCGTCGCGATGAGGACGATAGCCAAGTTCAATGGCTCCAAAGTCGATTGGGCGGGCATTCTGTTTGCCGTGCTGCTGACGCTGTTCATCGCCGTGCCTCTGGTTGTGGTCGGCACCTGGGCGTTTACCGAGGTATGGCGCTATCCGTCAGTCATTCCGCAGCAGTTCGGTTTCCGCTTCTGGTCGCAGACACTGTCTCGCACCGATGTATGGGACGCGCTGTTCTTGAGCCTGCGACTGACGGCGACGGTCACGCTTTTGTCGGCCGTCATTTGCTTGCCCGCGGCTTATGCATTTGCGCGCATGTCGTTTCCCGGAAAGAACGTACTCTTCCTGTCTTTTCTGGCCTCGCATGCCTTTCCGAAGTTCGGACTTCTGGTGGCGATCGCCGGCATCTTCTTGAAGCTCGGCTTGATCAGCACCTTCTGGGGCGTTGTCCTGATCCAGCTGGTCGGGACGTTGATGTTGATGATCTGGATCCCCGTGGCAGCGTTCCAGAATATCGATCGGCGCATGGAAGAGGCTGCCCGCGATGCAGGTGCCGGACCGTTGCGGGTTTTCTGGTCGATCACCTTGCCCCAGGCGGCCCCCACAATCATGGCGGCCTTGCTCCTGACCTTTGTCGGAACATTTTATGAAACCGAAGGCGCCTGGCTCATCGGCGCCCCTGAGATCCGCACCATGCCGGTGTTGATGATCACCTTCATCAACAATCAGATCGTGGTTCAATATGGTGCCGTTTTATCGGTGATGCTCTGGGTGCCGTCGTTCTTCGCTCTGATGTTTGCCCGCCGTGTGGTTGGAACGGGCGCATTTGCCCGCGGCTTTGGCGCGTGACGCTAGGATCGGGCATGGCCCGAGGAAAGGCTTGATATGGCACGCTTGACGATCAAGAACGTCTCAAAGACGTTCGGGACCTCGTTTGCGGTCCGTGATTTCTCGCTCGATGTAGAAGATGGCGAGCTCGTCTGCCTGCTTGGTCCGTCCGGATCCGGCAAGTCGACACTGCTTCGCATGATCGGCGGCTTCGAACAGCCGTCGGACGGCTTGATCCTGATCGACGGCAAGGACGTGACGAGGCTACCGCCGGAAAAGCGCCCTACCGGCATGGTCTTCCAGAGCCACGCGCTCTGGACCCATATGGACGTGTTCAACAACATCGCCTTCGGCCTCAAGCTTCGTCGCCTGCCTAAGGCCGAGATTCGCGAACGCGTCGAGAACGCCCTGGCGCTGGTCGGGCTTGCAGACTATGGCAAGCGCATGACGATGCAGTTGTCGGGTGGCCAACAGCAGCGCGTGGCGCTTGCGCGTTCGCTGGTGCTGGAGCCGAAGATCCTGTTGCTCGACGAGCCGTTCGCCAGCCTCGACCAGCATCTGCGCGAACGGCTACGAGAGGAAGTGCGCGACATCCAGCAGCGCGTCGGCATCACGACCCTCTTTGTCACGCACGGCCAGGATGAGGCATTGGCGCTCGCCGATCGTATCGTCGTCATGCGCGACGGGGGCACCGAGCAGATCGCCCCACCCGATATCGTCTACCGCGAGCCACAGACGGAATTCGTGGCCGGCTTCATCGGATCGATGAACTTCGTGAAGACCAGCATTCGTGGTGGCGTCAGCCAGCATCCGGCCTTTCCCCTTACCGTGCCGATCGAAGATGGCGACGTCGTCCTGGCGTTTCGCCCCGAGGCGTTGTCGCTGCAGCCATCGAAGACGCTCTCGACCGCCATCGTCCATCGCAGCATTGATTTCGGCACGCACAAGATCGTGGATATCGACCTCGCCGACGGGACGCGCTTGAAGGCGATGACGGCACCGGATAGCAATTGGGTGAAGGGCGTGGGCATCGAGGCGACGGCTTCCGCTTTCCGGGCTTTCCGCGACAATCAGCTGGTCTACCAATCGGCAACCTCAGGTGAACGACATCATGATCTTATCCTCGCTTGATCGCAACGGCATCGCGATTGATCATGCTGGCCACAAGACTTGGCTGAAATGGCATCGCGGCCACCGCTATGCCGGCGACATCTCGTTTACGGGACAACGCATTGCCGAGGCGATGGCGCTGGGCGCCAGCATCGAGATCGACCTGGTGCGTTTCAATGGCGCTGGCTTCGCCGTTTTGCACGACGAGACGCTGAACAAGGCGACAACGGGCGAGGGGCGGGTGATCGATGCGACGGAGAGCGACTTGCGCGCTCTGCATCTTCGCGACCCCTTCGGCGAACCTACGGCCCACAGGGTGATGCTGATCGATGATCTCGGCCAATTGCTCAAGCGCGTCGCCCGCGAAAGCGGCGCTGTGCTGCAGCTCGACCTCAAGGAAGATTCCCCCGATATCCGCGAAGAGGATATCGCCGCTTTCGCCGCCGCGATCTCGCCGGTCGCAAAGTCGGTCATTCTCTCGGCCGGCGATCCCGAGGCTGTCGAACGCTTGTCCCAGGCCGTGCCGGACATGCCGATCGGCTACGACCCGTGCCATCACGGTGCGATCGAGCGCCTGAAGCAAAGCCGTGACTTTGACGGTTTCGTCGCAGACGCCGTGGCTGCCTCGCCGCGCGCGCGGATGATCTACCTGCACCATCAACTCGTGCTGTTTGCCGACGATGCCGGATACGACCTCGTTGCGGCCTTCCATCGCGCCGGGCGCAGCATCGACGCTTACACCATCAATTCGGCAATTCCTGCCGCATTGCCGGTCGTGCGCCGCCTCCTGGCGCTGAAGGTCGACCAGATCACCACCGATGACCCTGTTGGCCTGGAGACCCTACTTCTCGGCTAGGTACTCTCGCGCGCCAAGGGCAGGGCGCCCGCGCTGGTATTCGGCCACCGTCGACATCAATCAGGCCCAGTTGATGTGGTGCCTGTTCAACTTCCTGTTCGACTGTAGTAAGCGGGAATTCTCATAATCGGGAATCCATCATGGTCGAAAAGAGCAACACAGATGTGGTTGAGCGGCGCCGTGGCTCCGGCGTGAAGCTGGTCTACGACATTTTGCGCGACGAGATCCTTGATCTGAAACTTGCCCCTGGCAGTTCGGTTGACGAGGTGCTGCTTGCCGAGCGGTTCCAGATGTCGCGAACGCCGATCCGAGAGGCCTTGGTCAGGCTCGCCGGCGAGGGCCTGATCGAGACCCTGCCCAATCGCTCCACACTGGTCTCGAATATCGACCTATTGAACCTGAACACCTATTTCGACGCGCTCGTGCTGATGTACCGGGTGACGACGAGGCTTGCGGCGCAAAACCACAGGCCCGACGATCTGCTCGCCATTCGCGAACTGCACAGCCAATACGCCGCGACTGTCGAGGCAAGAGACCTGCGCGACATGATCGCGGTCAACGCGGCGTTTCATTCGGCAATCGCTGAGGCTGGGCGAAACCCCTATTTCACCGGGTTGTTTCGCAGGCTTCTCGACGAGGGGCGGCGTATTCTTAGGCTTTACTACAACTCCTATGACGAACAGTTTCCGCAACGCTTTGTCGATGAACACGCCGAGATCATTGCGGCGATCGAGGCGCGCGATTTGGACCTGGCGGACCATCTCGGAAAAGTTCACGGCGAGCAGATTGTCGAGCAGGTCCAGCGCATGTTCGTTCGCAACCAGAAGCTCGACATCAAGCTTTGAGAAGGCGCTTGCATTTTTCTTGTCGACAAGAAATATTTTCAATGATATTTCTTGTCGACAAGGGATGGCGTACGTGCTGCGCCGCTGATGACCCGTCAAACTGATTATGGAGAGCGACATGAAGGCCAGTATCTTTTCCGGTGTGATCCCTGCGTTGATGACGCCCTGCAACGACGATCGGACGCCCGACTTTGACGCACTGGTGCGCAAGGCCAAGGAGCTCATCGCCAAGTGCATGTCGGCCGTCGTCTATTGCGGCTCCATGGGTGACTGGCCACTCCTGACAGACGAACAGCGCATGGAAGGTGTCGAACGCCTGGCAAAGGCTGGCATCCCTGTTATCGTCGGGACGGGCGCCGTCAACACGGCGTCAGCCGTTGCGCACGCAGCTCACGCGCAGAAAGTCGGCGCAAAGGGCCTGATGGTCATCCCGCGCGTGCTGTCGCGTGGTTCGGTCGTTGCCGCCCAGAAGAACCATTTCAAGGCGATCCTTTCGGCGGCACCCGAGCTGCCCGCCGTCATCTACAACAGCCCCTATTATGGCTTTGCCACACGCGCCGACCTGTTCTTTGCGCTTCGCGAAGAGCACAAGAACCTGGTCGGTTTCAAGGAATTCGGTGGCGCTGCCGACATGCGCTATGCGGCTGAAAACATCACCAGCCGCGACGATGACGTATCGCTGATGATCGGTGTCGACACGGCCGTTTTCCATGGCTTCGTCAACTGCGGCGCGACCGGCGCGATCACTGGCATTGGCTGCGTGCTTCCCAAGGAAGTGATCCACATGTGCAATCTGGCGAACGGCGCTGCCAAGGGCGATGTCGAGGCACGCCAGCGCGCGCTCGAACTGGAATCGGCTCTCGCCGTTCTCTCTTCCTTCGATGAAGGCCCCGAACTCGTCTTGTTCTTCAAGCACATGATGGTGCTCAAGGGCGACAAGGAATATACGCTGCACTTCAACGAAACGGACGTCCTTTCGGAAAGCCAGCGCGGCTACGTCGAAGCCCAGTTGAAGCTGTTCGACACCTGGTACGCCGAATGGAGCAAGCTCCCGGGTGCGGTTCAGACCTACAAGGCGTAAGCCTACACAAAGTCACAAATAAAAAAGGGCCCCAACGGGGCCCTTTTCATTTCGTGCCTTGAGGCCGTGGTCAGGCCACGGCATCGAGCCCCTTGTCGAGCAGACGCTCCAACTGCTCGGTTTCCGCCGCCGTCAGCACGATCCCCTCGGCATCGGATTTCTGGCGCGCCGTAAACCGCCGTTGCGACGGCAGCCGCGCGCCGCTTCCGACAATGGCATCGAACAGCATTTCGGCGCGCGCGAAGGGGTCACCAGTGCGACCGGCGGCGAACGCCTGAGGCGACATCGCGATGACGAGCTCGCCATGCAGCGGCGCAAGCGTGGTGGTGCCGAGATAGTCGAGTGCTTCCGAGCTTGTCAGGTCACCGATCATGATGCCGGCGAGAAGCTCGATCATCGTTCCGATCGACGATCCCTTATGGCCACCGAACGGCAGCATGGCGCCGGCCAGCGCCGCTTCCGGTTCCGTGGTCGGGTTACCGTCGGGATCGATCGCCCAGCCCTCAGGCAAGAGCTTTCCAGCACGGCGATGCAGCTCGATCTCTCCTCGCGCGGCCACTGAAGTCGCAAAGTCGAACACATATGGGAAGGCCTCACTGCGCGGCCAGCCAAAGGCGAACGGGTTGGTGCCTAGCAATGGCTTGCTGCCACCTGTCGGCGCGACCGTCGCATAACTTGGACACATGGCAAGGCAGGCGAGGCCGTGACGGGTGACAGCTTCAACTTCCCACCATAGTGCCGAAAAATGCGTGCAGTCGTTGATGACGAGGGCCGCGATGCCGAACTTGTTTGCTCGCTCGACAAGCTGAGGGAGCCCAAGCTCGAAAGCCGGATTGGCAAAGCCGCCACCCGCATTGACCTTTACGATCGCCGAGGTTTCGCTGCTGTCGACATGCGCCGTGGCTGCCGGATTGACCTTACCCGCCTTGACGGTGCGCAGAACGCCATCCAACCGGTAGATGCCATGCGACTTGGCGCCGTCGGCTTCGCCGGCCACGATGACGTCGGCAACCGATTTTGCCTGGAACTCGCTCAGACCGGCCTTCAGCAGGATGGCCATGACGCGGCTGTTCAGTTCACTCTTGCTTAGACGGACATCTTCCATGGCCTAATTCCTTATCGTCGCACCAACATTCCATCCGTAACGTTGAGTTTAAAACGCCGAAAAAGACAAGACGTCGACAAGATTATGAGCAGCGCCGAACATTGGCTTGCTCGTAAGTCCAGCTATTCGCCGGGCTCCTTATTGCGCGTGATTGGACGCCTGAGCCGGCTGGAGTTCCGTTTCGATGATGACGGTCACCTCGTCGCCGACGGACTTGATCTTCGGTGCGAGGCCCCATTCACTGCGCTTGAAAATCAACTCGGCGGAAAATCCGATCTTCGGGCTGTCGGCGGCGGGCTGGCGCGCCATTGAACCGTTGAATGTGACGTTCAACACGGCAGGATGGGTTTCGCCGCGAAATGTCAGATCGCCCGCAACCGTTCCATGGTGCGAATCGATGGCGGTAATCTCTTTCGAGACGAAGCGGATTGGCTTCCCGGCCAGAAACCTGTCTTCGGTGCCAATCTCCTTGTCGAAATCCTCGCGTTCAGGAAAGGGGAAATTCGTCTGGACGGATAGCGGGTCTATGGTTGCGACGACCGAGGATGTTTCAGGACGTTCTGCGTGCCAATCCAGTTCCGCCGTCATGCGGGTAAAGCGAGCGGTATAGTTGGAGAGGCCGAGATGGTTGACCTTCCAGATCACGCTTGAATGAGCGGGGTCCGACACGTAGGCTCCCGAGGGCGCGGGATCGTGTTCGGGCTGCGCCGCCCACACGGAGCAGCAAACAAGCGCCGCCACTGCAGCGATCGGCGGGAGGATCCGGTTCAACGACATCGTCTGTTCGCTTTCAATTGTTGGGCAAGGCCCCGCATTGCTTCGGGCAGCATGCCCACTCAGGCAGCATTAGCTGTTACGCTGCCCTTGGAGAAGCTCATTGTCGTTTATCACCGACGGACAACCGAACCCTGGTGATGCGGCGTTGCTGGCGACAGATGTATCGATGCGCCTCGTGAACGCCAGACACAGCTATCGTCGGCAGACTTAACGCAGCGGGCTCTTAGAACCATCGGTCCGCTTGCCCGCTTCATCTGCTTAGAACAGGATCGGTTCACCACCATCAGCAGGTGCGTAGCGATTGATTTCCATTCCGCAGGCGACTTCGATGAATTTTGGTGCAGACCATGTCATGGTTCTATTCCTTTCGTGCTTGGTTTCAGACACCGCCAGCTCTGCGCGTGGCGGCAACGCTGCTGCGGCAGGACGTTCTATCCTGCCGCAGCGTTTCATACCGGCTGCTGCCCGCATGAATGTCGTGCACATGCAATCATTGCAGCGCACGTCAGCCCACTCGACTTTTCGTCGAGC
This sequence comes from Rhizobium sp. UBA1881, assembly GCF_002338015.1. Classification (NCBI taxonomy): domain Bacteria; kingdom Pseudomonadati; phylum Pseudomonadota; class Alphaproteobacteria; order Hyphomicrobiales; family Rhizobiaceae; genus Rhizobium; species Rhizobium sp. UBA1881. Next base: position 3,764 of record NZ_DDHH01000072.1, on the reverse strand, counting down.
GGGCAAACCTCTTCGAGATTACTTCGGTAGTGCGAAGGCAATCGTTTCGTCGCCATAGGTGGTGCCGAGCGCGCCGTGGCCACCAGCGGTGATGACGACATACTGACGACCATCTTCACCCACGTAGCTCATCGGGTTGGCCTGGCCGCCGGCAGGCAGGCTATAGCGCCAGACTTCCTTGCCTGTATGGGCGTCGAATGCCCGGACATAATTATCGGTGGTGGCGCCGATGAACACCAGACCGCCGGCGGTCGCCAACGAACCACCAAGATTGGGTGTGCCTGTTGGTAGCGGCAAGTTCTGCGTCAGGCCGAAGGCGTTGTTCTTGCGAGCATTGCCGAGCGTCTTGCGCCAAAGCACCTTTTGCGTCTTGAGGTCGATCGCCACCAGCTGTCCCCATGGCGGCGGGACGCAAGGCACCATGAAGGGGCTGAGCCATGCGCGAAGGGTTGCCAGATAGGGCGTGTTTTCCTGCAGGCGCACGTCGAGTTTCTGTGCGTTTTCACCGCCGCTGCTCTTTTGCTTGAGGAGTTCCTTGCCGTAAGGCGTGTTGCGGTCAACCAGCTGGAAATAGAACGGCATGTTCATCGTGTTGACGTACATGATTTTGTTGACTGGATCGACCGAAGCGCCGCCCCAGTCCGTCACACCGTCGAAGGCCGGGTTGCCGATTGAACGCGTTGGGCCGATCGGCGTGAAGATGCCTTCGTTGCGTGCGCGTGCAAAATCGATGCGGCATGCGAGCTGATCGATTGGCGTTGCGCCCCACATATCCTGCTCGGTCAGCTTGTCTGGTACGAGCGAGGGCATTCCCACTGGAACTGGCTGGGTCGGTGAAACTGGAACGTTCGGTGCTGCACCGTTTGTCGTAAAGGGCATTTCCTTGGTCTCAACCAAAGGCTCGCCTGTTTCACGGTTGAACATGAAGACCTCGCCCATCTTGGTCGTCTGGATGAGCGCCGGCGTGCCATCAGGCATGTCAAATAGCGACGGGCCGACCGGCACGTCAAAGTCCCACATGTCGTTATGCACGAGCTGGTAATGCCAGCGCAACTTGCCGGTCGTAACGTCAAGTGCGACGAGCGAGGTGCCGAACTTGTTGTCAAAAGGGCGGCGGAAGGCAGTGAAGTAGTCGGGGGCGGCGTTGCCGGTTCCAAGATAGATCAGGTTCAACTTGGCATCGCCGGTGATGGTGCCCCAGACATTGGGCGTGCCCTTGGTGTAGACTTCACCCTCCGGCAGGCGGCCGGGCAGGGCATCCTCCGAACGGCCGACGTCCCAGGCCCAGACCTGATGTCCGTCAAGGGGATCGAAGGCGCGCACGACGCCCGAGGGCTCATCCGTGGACATATTGTCGATCACGCGGCTGCCGACAACAAGGCGATCGTTCATGACCAGCGGCGTGGAGGTCGAGACCTGCCAACCACCGCCCCAGGATTTGCCATTGTTGTCCTTGCCAGTCTGGTCCTTGAGATCGATGAAGCCATTCTGGCCGAAACCATCGCAGATCTGCCCGCTATCGGCATCGAGTGCATAAATGCGACCGTCCATCGTCGGCGCAAAGACGCGGGCCTTGCAACTGTCCGCCTGAGGGGCGTCGTAGTAGCTCACGCCACGGCACACGATGTAGGGATTGGTGCGGGGTAGCTTGGGATCGAATGTCCACTTCACCTTGCCGGTGGTGGCATCGGTTGCGATAACCCAGGAGTGCGGTGTGCAGCTATAGAGCGTGTTGCCGATCTTTATGGGGGTCGATTCAGAGTGATACTCGCGACCCTTGCGATGCAGCTCCATCTCATCGGGCAGGTCGCCCGAATGCGAGCTCCAGGCGACCTGCAACTTGTTGACATTATCCGGCGTGATCTGGGCCAGATCGGCGAAGCGGCTCTGGCCGGCATCATTGCCGTAGTGCACCCACCCCGTCGGGCTCATTGGAGCTTTCTGAGCTGTGATCTGCGTGGTCTCGCCTGAAGCAGGGCCATAGGCGGCGTAAAGGATGGCGCCGACCAAGAGCACGGCAACGACACCCGTCACGGCCTGGAAACCGCGCCAGAAGCGCGGGCTGGCAGCCTTGATGCCGCTCCCTAGTCCTGGCAGCAGGAAGGCGGCAAGCAGGACACTGGGTGCGAAGAGCCGTACTTCGAGCTTCCACGGATCAAGCCCGGATTCAACGAAGCTCCAGACCAGCGTCAGGGTCCAGGCGAGGAAATAGATGATAAAGCCGGAATTGCGACCGCGCGCCACCTGAACGCCGCTGACGACCATCAAGAGACCGACGATGAGATAATAGAAGGTGCCGCCCAGGGTCACCAGCCAGCCGCCATTCGCGGCAAAGTACAAGCCTAGCATTACAGTTGCATAATTCTCTATAGTCTGAATCTATAGGTCTCCATGATTCGGAGGTCATGGATGGCAAGTGCATCAATCGAGACGACGCTTGAGCTATGGGCATCATCGTTGCGTGACGTTAAGGCTCGTATGCGGGGACTGTTCACGCAGGAGCGTGTCGCATCATCTGCAAACCTTTTCCTGGACGGCTTGCTCGGTGACGAGCGGCGTAAGACAGGTTGGATGCGTGCTGAGGCGGCCGGTGATCCCGGCCCGTGGCGGCAACAAGCCATTCTCGGGCGCGGGCGCTGGGACGCCGACGCACTTCGCGACATCGTGCGACAGTATGTCGTGGAAAACCTCGCCACGGATGATGCCGTCCTAGTCATTGACGAAACAGGCTTTCTCAAGCAGGGCAAGACGTCGTGCGGTGTTGCACGTCAATATACAGGATCGGCTGGCAAGATAACGAACTGCCAGATCGGTGTGTTCGCCACCTATGTGTCCGTTCGCGGTCATGCCTTTATCGATCGAGCCCTCTACTTGCCCAAGAGCTGGGCCGCGGATCCGGCAAGGCTTTCGGCAACTTATGTTCCTCAGGGTACAGCCTTTGCTACCAAGCCAGGCCTGGCTGTCGATATGGTTCGGCGAGCATTGGCAGCCGATGTACCGTTTTCATGGGTGGCCGCAGATGCGGTTTATGGCGTTGGGGACGTTGAGAGAACACTGCGCCGAGCCTGCAAAGGGTACGTTCTTGGAGTCAAATCGGACCACCATTTCGGCTCTTGGTCCGGAAAGCCTCCGGTTGCCGGCACAGCGCAGGAGATCGCCCGTGATCTCGATCCAAGCGCATGGCAACGTCTTTCCGCTGGTGAGGGCACCAAAGGCGCACGGCTTCATGACTGAGCCTACTGCGAACTCGCCGATCTCGATGCCGACGAATATAACGAGACGAAGTCAGGGCTTTGGACCCGGGGCCTGCTGATCCGACGCAATATCAGCGATGGTGAGCTCGCATTCTTCACAACATGGTGCCCTGCCGGGACGGACATCCAGACGCTAGTTTCCGTTGAAGGCCATCGCTGGGCGATCGAGGACAGCTTCGAGACCGCCAAGAACGAGCTCGGACTCGACCACAACGAAACCCGCTCATGGCATGGCTGGCATCGCCACGTTTCCCTCGTCATGCTGGCCTTTGCCATGATGGCGGTGATCCGGTATCGCGCTAATGACGCGACGCCCCCAAAAAGGCCGCGGATGCCGACCATCAGGATTTGATCCGCTGGTCTATCCAGGAAGTCCGGCGCATCGCCAACAGACTCGCTCAGCGTCGCATAAACCCCGCCTATGTCATCGCATGGTCATGCTGGAGGCGCGCCCATCAGGCGACCGCTAGACGAGCTCACCTCAAGACAAAAATGCAACTGTAATGCTAG
>NZ_DDHH01000005.1:43208-43431 GCF_002338015.1 Rhizobium sp. UBA1881 | reverse complement strand
AGCGTTCAAGTAAGCCTTTGTTGGGGATCGCGGGCGCGCAACACCCGCGATCCCTTCGCTATCGAGAGTAAGCGCCGCGCGTGGCGGTGACCGGAGACAGGTTTTGGGACAGTTATTTCTCAACAAGGTTCAGAAATTTTACGGCGACTTCGAGGTTCTGAAGAGCGTTCAGCTCGAGGTGAACAATGGCGAGTTCGTCGTGTTCGTCGGCCCCTCCGGCTGC
>NZ_DDHH01000005.1:16395-42965 GCF_002338015.1 Rhizobium sp. UBA1881 | reverse complement strand
TTCGTCGGCCCCTCCGGCTGCGGCAAATCCACATTGCTTCGCATGATCGCCGGCCTTGACGCGACGTCGGCGGGTGACATCGTGATCGATGGCCTAAGGGTCAACGATCTGCCGCCGGTCAAGCGCGGCATCGCGATGGTGTTCCAGTCCTACGCGCTCTATCCGCACATGAGCGTTTTCGAGAATATTGCCTTTCCGCTGCGCGTCGAAAAGATGGAAGAGGAAAAGCTCAAGGCCAAGGTCGAAAACGCGGCGCGCATCCTGCACCTCGACCAGCGCCTGCAGCAGAAGCCGGGCATGCTCTCCGGTGGTCAGCGCCAGCGCGTGGCGATCGGCCGCGCGATCGTGCGCGAGCCGAAGATCTTCCTGTTCGACGAGCCGCTCTCCAACCTCGACGCCGCGCTGCGCTCCGACATGCGCATCGAGCTTGCGAAACTGCACCGGCAGCTCAAGGCGACGATGATCTACGTCACCCACGACCAGGTCGAGGCGATGACGATGGCGGACCGCATCGTGGTGCTCAATGCCGGCGAGATCGCTCAGACGGGGGCTCCGCTCGAGCTCTACCACAAGCCTGCCAACATCTTCGTGGCCGGGTTCATCGGCAATCCGAAGATGAACTTCCTGCCGGTCACCTGCACCGCCGTCGGCGACAAGAGCGTGACCGTCGAATACAAGGGCCAGTCGCTCACCGTGCCGGTCACGCCGCGCGAAGGCGTCGTCGGCCAGACGCTGACCCTGGGCGTACGCCCCGAGCATATCCAGCTTGCATCCGGCGATATCTCGCTCACCATCACGCCAAGCGTCATCGAGCGTCTCGGCGCGCAGACTGTCGCTTACGCAGCGCTGAATGGTGAGGGCGAGAACTTCTGCGCCACGCTGTCAGGCAGCGTCGGCGTGCGACCGGAGCAACCGATGCTCGTCGGCATCAATGCAGTGGATTGCCACCTCTTCGATGAATCTGGAATCGCGTTCGAACGCCATGTGGCGTTGACCGATATCGATCTCAATCTGCTGAACCCGACTGCGCTCGCCTGATCGCGAGCGCAGTCGCGCCATCAGCGATCGAGGAAATTGTAGAATAACGCGTTGGCCGGGTACGAGTAGGAGCCCCTGTCGACGATTCCGTGGCGGTACATACAATTGCGCAGTGCCGTCACGTGCCACAGGCTGTTCACGTCGGTCGAGCCGCGGCGAAACGCTTCCTGCTCGCAATAGGGATAGGTGTGATCGAAGCGGGCCAGAGTGGTCGGATCGGAATCGACACGGACACCGGAATAGGTCTGCCATTGCGACGGCGCCTGCGCGGCTGAAATGCACGCCAGGCTCCCTGCGACTCCCAATGCAATCAAAGCTCTCATGAATGATCTCCCATGACGTCGCCGGAATATTGGCGCATCAATAAGATGCGCCGGATATGGCAAACTTCAAGGAGGACTATCCAATGGCGTTACCGGCCTGTGAACGGCCGCCAACCCGATGCTGCAACTACCAGACAAGCCCGCGAGCGGCGACGTCCTCGATGCGGGTGACGACGCCGTCGCGATGGAAGACCATGGTGTCAAAGAGGTTCGAGACCACGCAGGTGTGGTTCGGGATGATCAGAAGCTTGTCGCCGATCTGCGGCCGAGCCCCCTCGCATTTCGAGAGGTCGATCACGCCGTGCTCTTCCGAGAGACCAGTGATCGACGCCTGCGGATAGCCGACCACCTGGCCATAATCCGTGAAGCCGAGCAGGTCAGAGGTCAGTGCTTTCGAGCCCGCATCGATAACGGCGCGATCCCCCGTCGGGCGGGAAATGACAGTGACGAGAATATGCATGGCGCAGTCGTCCACTGTGCAATGTCCGGCGCGGACCATGGAGCGGTCATTAAAGATGTAGGTGCCGGCCCGGTGTTCTGTGGCGGCGGGAACCAGATGGGCATCGAACAGGCTCGGCGAGCCGCCATTGCTGACGATAGGGCAGGCGATGCCTTCAGCCCCAAGCAAGCTCAGCGTTTGCGCAAGAAAGGCCTGGACCTCGGTGGCGGCGCCCGGCTTCGGATAATTCAGCAGCCCGCCAAAGGTGAGGCCCGCTGCAGCGTCGATGTGCTTGGCGAGCGCCACGGCTTGCGCGGGCTTCTGCACGCCGCAGCGCCCGGCGCCGGTATCGCACTCGACCAGCACCACAAGCGGCTTGCGCGCAGCAAAATAGGTAGCCAGACCGTCGACGGTGTAGGCGCTATCCGCGACCACCTTCAGCCCGGATATCCGCTCGTTCAGCGCCGCGAGACGCTCGAGTTTCGCGCTGCCGATAATGTTGAAGGTGATGAGGATGTCCACGAAGCCCGCGTCGGCGAAAACTTCGGCTTCGGTGACCTTTTGGCAATTGATGCCCTTGGCGCCCGCCGCCACCTGCTGGGCAGCCAGCGCTGGGATCTTGTGCGTCTTGATGTGCGGACGGAAATCGATGCCGTGCGCGTCCATATAGGCCTGCGTGCGGGCGATATTGGCCGTCATCCGGTCTTCATCGATAATCGGCCGAGGTGTCGAGAGTTCCGCGACCTTGTCGCCGGGCTTGGCGACGACGGCAAATGGGCTGTTGTGCATCTGAGGCTACTCCATGTTAAGCGCCGTGGGGATCGGCGATCATGGGCCAGATATCCTTGCGCGCCCGCCGATACGGCGTCTTCGCCGGATTGTTAGGATAAGGCGTGCCGGCAGCGCAATAGATGATTTCGGACGCTATCTTCGAGAATGAGGCGTAGAAGTGGTTCGTCGACTTGATGACGAGGATCTTCTTCTGCGTCGGATCGATGCCCATGACCGAGAACAGGCTCGGATCGAAGCTTTGAGCACGCGTCGAGTTCAAAATGATATCGATTCCATCGAGCACGATGTGTGCCGCATCGCCGAAGGGCGCGAAGCTTTCGCCAAAGCGCATCTCGGCATTCGGCACTATTTTTATGACCTTGACCAGACCGTCGATCGGGTTGCCGGTGCCCGGCGCGGACTTGGCACCGAAGCGCAACGGAATCTCAGCGCCTTCGCCGGCCGCCATGCATATCTGCACGGCCATCGGGTCCCAGATCGTGCCGATCGCCACATCGGTGACGCCGCGCGCCAGGAGTTCGCCCAGCACCACTGTCGCGTCGCCGGCTGTTCCGCCGCCGGGGTTGTCCCACATATCGGCGATCACGACGGGCCATGCGGTCGCCGCCAGCGCCTGCGACACAGCCTCTTTCTCGTCGATCTGCGGCATCATGAAGGTGCCGCGTTTCGAAAAGAGTTCCATGCCCAGTTCGCGCGCCAGCGCATCGCCCTTGGCCTTGCGGTCATTGGTGACGACCAGCAGCTTGGTGCCCATCTCAGGTACGTCGCCGGCCATGAAGCCGTGGACCACGGAGATGGAGAGAACGTCGGGGTCGTCCTTCTCGATCTGCATGATCTTGTCGACGAAGGAGCGCATCGGATCGCGCGAGGTCGGAAACACGTCGATCATCTGGCAATCGAAGACGGACATGTCCGGTTTTACACGGCCCTCCAGCGTGTCGACGGCGATGCGCCACAGATCCTCGGCACGATCGACAAAGTCCGTGTGCGGGAACTCCTTGAAGTAGACGAAGGCATTGGCGGCGGCGAAACGCTTGGCCGTCAGATGGCTGTGCGGATCGAGCTCGGCGAAAACGGGAATATCGGGCCCGACAATTTCGCGAATGCGCGTCAGCGTATCGCCTTCCGTATCCTCGTAACCGGCGGCGACCATGGCGCCATGCAGGCCGAGCACGACGGCATCGACGGGCATCGCCGCGCGAAGTTGTCCGAGGATTTCGTCGCGCAGGCCTTCATAGGTCGCGCGGTTGACGAGACCGGCCGGATCCGCCCAGGTCGCGGTGCCCTCGATCAGCGTCCAGCCCTTCTCCGTGCAGACGCGCCGGCCGACGGTGATCGGCGCGGAGCAGAGCGTCGGCGTTTCGGGATGTTCGCCCGGCGGTGCATAGAGCGACGCCTCGAAAGCGCGCCGATCGACGCAGATTGGGGAGAAGGTATTGGTCTCGGTTGCGAGAGCCGCCGTGAAAATCCGCAATGTATCGGCCTTTGTGTTGATCAACCCATCGGGTTCGGAAGATAGCCGGTGAAACCGGAGATCTTCCAACGCCCCTCGTGCAGGCGGCAGTAATAAAGGGTCTGCCACTGCATGATGTCGCGGTTGCCGTCGGCCTTGGCGATGCCACCGTCGAACTTCTTGCGTACCAGCGCCATGTCGCCCTCAATCTCGATATCCTCGAGCGTGGTCGTGGTGAAAATGGCGGTGCGGGTGTCTTCTGCAAAGGATTGCGTCGAAAAATCCTTGGCCTGGCGAACCCATTCGTCGCGATAGGCGGCAAGCGTCGGGAAGGCGAGGCGCCACTTGTCGGGGCTCACTTCCTTGCGACCGTCAATGCCGATGAAGCCGTCCTCGACGAAATCGTGCTCGACCATCGACCAATCGGCGGCCAGGAAAGCGTCGATATCGCGGTGAACGAGCATCTCCCAGATTGAGTGCCGGGCAATGTCGGAGGCGGGGAAGGGGTTCTTGAAAGGATCGCGCATGGTGTTCCCGATTGAAATTCTTTTCATGAATGACGTTTTTCTCTGGCCAAATTCCGCTTAATATGGTCACTTGTCAACTTATCACGAAAATAATTTGCAAGGATCGGTCAATGTCCATCAAGCGTTATGGCACTGTTCAGACCGGCGCAGGCGGAAAGCCGCTGCCGTTTGCCCGTGCGGTCGAAGCCGACGGCTGGCTCTATGTGTCGGGCCAGGTCGCCATGGAAAATGGCGAGATCATCGACGGCAATATCGTCGCGCAGACGCACAAGACGATCCAGAACGTGATCGCGATCCTTGAAGAGGCCGGCTACGGCCTTGAGCATGTTGTGCGCTGCGGCGTGTGGCTCGACGATCCCCGCGATTTCTGGACCTTCAACGGCATTTACCAACAGTATTTCGGCGAGCATCCGCCGGCACGCGCCTGTGTGCAATCGTCGATGATGGTCGATTGCAAGGTCGAAATCGATTGCGTCGCGTATAAAGCGAAAGACAAATAGCGCGATAGACCTAAGGGAGCCGGGCGTGGATATTTTCTCGACATTGCAGGAAGAGAAGGCCCGGCTTTCGCCGTCGGAAACCCGTATCGCGGATATTCTGCTCAACGACTTTGAATTCGCCGTCAACGCCTCGATCATCGAGCTGGCGGAGAAGGCGGATGTCTCGCCGCCGACGGTAACCCGCTTCTGTCGCCGTGTCGGCTGCGAAAGCTTTTCCGATTTCAAGGTTCAGCTTGCGCGCACGGCCTATGTCGGGATGCGCTATCTCAGGCCCGAGCCGAAGAGCCGCGATCCCGGTGACGTCGCCCAGGACATCATCACCAAGGCGCAAAATGCGTTGTTTCTGCTGCATCGCTCGCTTGACCTTGCCGCCATCGAGCAGGCCGCAGAGAAGATCGCCAAGGCCGGGATGATCTATGCCTTCGGCTCGGGCGGCAATTCCTCGATGATTGCCAGCGAGCTGCAGAACCGCCTTTTTCGTTTCGGCCTACATGTGACCGCGAGCTCCGATCACGGCATGCAGCTGATGCTGGCGGCAGCGGCGAAGTCGACGCATGTCATCGTCGGCTCGTCGTTTTCGGGTCGCAACACCGAACTGGTCCGCTCCTTCACGCTCGCCCGCGAGACCGGCGTCACGACCATCGCCCTGACGCAGGCCGATAGCCTCGTCGCCAAGGCCGCGGACATCGTCATCCCGATCGATCTTGCCGAAGGCAACAACATCTTCCGGCCGACCTCGACGCGCATCGCCTATCTGGCCGCTGTCGACATCCTGGCCAGTCTCGTCGCCTACAACATCCCGCAGGCGGCGGTCACCCTTCGACGCATCAAACAACAACTCGTTGCCCACCGTGACGGCGATGACCGTCAGCTGCTCGGGGACTGAGGATTTCATGTCAGGAAAGGACTTGAAATGACAAAATCGGTAGCGATCGTGACCGGCGCTGCGGGCGATATCGGCCGTGCCATCGCCAACCGGCTCGCGGATGACCACGACGTCGTCCTGCTTGTCGACATTGACGGCGCCGCCGCCGAAAAGGCCGCGCGTGCGCTGGGTTCGGCTGAGCGCTTCGTCGCCGTCAGCTGCGATGTGACGAGCGAGCATAGCGTTGCCGAAATGGCGAAGACCGCCGCGTCGCTCGGTGCGCTGAAGACGCTGGTCAACAATGCGGGTGCCGCGCGCGCCGTCAGCCTGCAGTCGACGAAGCCGGAGGATTGGCGCGCAGATAACGCGCTCAACCTCGAAGCGCCGTTCCTCTGCTTCAGCGCCGTCGCCGATCTCCTGAAGGTGACGCAGGGCTCGGTGGTAAACATCGCCTCCGTCAACGGCATGCACGTCTTCGGCCATCCGGCCTATAGTGCCGCCAAGGCCGGCCTTTTGCATTTCACCAAGCTGGTCGCCGTCGAATACGGCAAGTTCGGCATCCGTTCGAACGCGATTGCGCCGGGCACGGTGCGCACGCAGGCCTGGGAAGCCCGCGCCGCCGCCAATCCCAATGTCTTCGAGGAAGCCCGCCGCTGGTATCCGCTGCAGCGCGTCGTCGATCCGAAAGACGTCGCCAATGCGGTCGGCTTCCTGGCAAGCGCGCAGGCCAATGGCATCACCGGTGTCTGCCTGCCCGTCGATTGCGGCCTTACCGCGGGCCAAGCGGAGCTTGCCCGCACCTTCTCCCAATCCGCTGACTACTGATCAAAAAAAGAATACTGAGAGGAACAGTTATGGACACGGCCCCTTATCGTCTGGAGAGCTGCTGGCAGCCGGACGGCGGTCCAAATGGTCGCTTCACCTTTACCCTTTTCAATCTGTCGGATGCGCCGCTTACGGATTTCAAGATCGTCTATACGTCGCTGACACGGGTGATTGACAAGAAGGCTTGCGAGAACGCGACCTTCCTGCGCCGCAACGCCAATTTCCACGAGTTCGCGCCACCAACAGGCCTTTCCATCGCGCCGGGTGTAGGCTGGACCTTTACCGTGAGCGGTCTGCACCGCCCGGCCAAGCACTGCACCGATGGCGCCAAGTCGGCCTACGTGACGCTTGCCGATGGCAGCCACGTCGCGGTCGCCGTGTCCGATCTCCTCCTGGAGGGCCGCGTCAGCGAGCCGCCGCCGGTGCTGCTGCCGCAAGGCAAGCTCGACCTGCCTTTCGCGCTCCAGCCGTGGCCGGCCGAAATCGACGCCAAGCCCGGCGATGGCTTCCCAGTCGTGCTCTATCCCGCGGCCGGCGCTTCCTCGGATGATCTGCGCGCCATGTCCACGGTCACCTCGCTGGTACGTCGCCTCTTCGAAAGCGCGCATGCCCCGTTCAATCTGCAGCCGTCGCCGCAGGGCCGCGCGCTGCGTTTCGCCGCCGATGCCGCGATTCCTGCCGAGGGCTACAAGCTTACTTTCTCGGCCGACGAAATCACGCTTGCCTATGCGGACGCCGCCGGTCGCCAGTATGGCCTGACGTCGCTTGCGCAGCTGCTCGAGGGCGCGCGCAGCCGCCCCGGTACATTCCGTTTCCCGATCTCGGGCACCATCGTCGACAAGCCGCGCTATAGCTGGCGCGGCTGCCATCTCGACGTCTCGCGACAGTTCTATCCGGCAGCCGATATCAAGCGGCTTGTCGACATTCTGGCATGGCTGAAACTCAATATCTTCCATTGGCACCTGACCGATGACGAAGCCTGGCGCCTGGAGATCAAGGCCTATCCGGAGCTCACGACCACTGGCGTGCTGCGCGGACCGGACGCACCGCTTCTGCCGCAGCTCGGCAATGGCGCGGAGCCGGTCGGCGGTTTCTATTCGCAGGACGATGTCCGCGAGATCGTCGCCCACGCACTGGCGTTGAGCGTCGAGGTCGTTCCCGAGATCGATATCCCTGGCCACAGCACGGCGACGCTCGTGGCGCTGCCGGAGCTGACCGACGGACAGGAAGCACCGGACAGCTATCACTCGGTTCAGGGCTATCCGAACAATGCGCTAAACCCGGCCATTCCGTTGACCTACACCTTCCTCGAAAAAGTGCTTGACGAGATGGTCGAGCTCTTCCCGTCGACGTATCTGCATATTGGCGGCGACGAGGTGGCGAACGGTTCCTGGCTGGCGTCGCCGCTTACCAAGAAACTGATGGAGCAGGAAGGGATCGAGGGCACCTTCGCGCTGCAATCCTACTTCCTGAAGCGCGTCAAGGACATGCTGACGGCGCGCGGGCGCAAGCTTGCGGGCTGGAACGAGGTCGCCCATGGCGGCGGCGTCGCGGCCAAGGATACGCTGCTGATGGCCTGGGAGAACCCGCAGGTTGGCATCGAGCTCGCCAGGGAAGGCTACGAGGTGGTCATGACCCCCGGCCAGGCCTATTATCTTGACATGGTGCAGGCCGAGGCCTTCCAGGAACCCGGAGCCAGCTGGGCGGGCACGGTGCCGCCGGCCCACACCTATGGTTATGAAGCCGAAGGCGATTTCCCCGAAGAGCTGAAGGACAGGATGAAGGGCGTTCAGGCCTGCATCTGGTCCGAGCACTTCCTGTCGCGCGGCTATTTCAACCGTCTCGTCTTCCCGCGCCTGCCGGCCATTGCCGAGGCCGCCTGGACACCGAAGGCGAAGAAGAACTGGGATCGCTTCTCGGCCATCGTGCCGCTGAGCCCGAAACTTTAAGGAGCTGACGATGCGGATCGCTGTTGGCGGAATTCATACGGAGTGCAGCACCTATTCGCCGGTGCTGATGGCCGTCGAGGATTTTCGCGTCCTCAAGGGTGCGGACCTTCTGGGGGCCGAGTATTTCAACTTTCTGAAGGCCGATGGCATCGAGCACCTGCCGCTTCTGCATGCGCGCGCCGTGCCTGGAGGCCCGGTCTCACGCGCCGCCTACGAAGCCTTCAAGAGCGAGTTCCTCGCCCTTCTGAAGGCGGCCTCGCCGGTCGATGGGCTCTATCTCGCCATGCATGGCGCGATGAATGTAGAGGGCATGGACGACGCCGAGGGCGATTGGATCTCGGCTGCTCGCGCGGTTGTCGGGCCCGATGTCGTCGTCGCGGCGAGCTATGACCTGCATGGCAATGTCAGCCAGAAGATCATCGATCAGCTCGATATCTTCGCCGGCTACAGGACCGCGCCGCATATCGATGTGCGCGAGACCATGGTGCGGGCGTGGTCGATGCTGGTCGATGCCTTGAAGAGCGGCACGCGTCCCGGCGTTGCCTGGGCTCCGGTGCCGGTTCTCTGGCCTGGCGAGCGCACATCGACGGAAGACCAGCCGGCGAAGGCGCTTTATGAGGCGCTGCCGGTCTTCGACCAGCGCGCCGGCGTTCTCGATGCCAACCTGATGGTCGGCTATGTCTGGGCCGACGAGCCGCGCGCGACCGCCTGCGCGGTCATCACCGCGACCAGCAAGGGTGCCGCGGCCAAGGCTGCGGAAGAGATCGCACTCTCCTATTGGAACGCACGCGAGGAATTCCGCTTCGGTCCCGTCACCGGGCCGTTGGCGGAGATGCTCGATATCGCTGAGAAGGCCGAGACGTCGCCCGTGATCCTCGCCGACTCCGCCGACAACCCGACGGGTGGCGGCGTCGGTGATCGTGCCGACGTGCTGAACGCGCTGATTACGCGTGGCTTTGACGGCGCGCTGATCGCGGGGATTACGGATCGTCCCGCCGTCGAGGCATGCTTTGCCGCCCGCAAGGGCGCCACGCTCGCGGTGACCATCGGTGGTAGCCTCGATGGATCGAGCACGCCGGCCAAGGTGCAGGCGGAGGTCTTGCTGCTCTCCGATACCGGCGTGGCAGCCGAGCGCCAGGCGGTCGTGCGCATCGGCGGGATCACCGTCGTGCTCGCCGCGCGCCGCCGGCCGTATCACAACATCGCCGACTTCATCCTGCTTGGGCTCGATCCGAAGACTGTCCGCCTCCTGGTCGTTAAATCCGGCTACCTCTCACCGGAACTCGCGCCGATCGCCAATCCGAACCTGATGGCGCTGACACAGGGCGTGGTGAACCAGGATATCGAGGGGCTCACCAGTAACCGCCGCGCGCGACCTGCGTTCCCCTTCGATCGCGATTTCAGCTACATCCCGCAAGCGCGCTTCTCGGCGCGATGGACCGATTGATAGAAAATAACTGACAGCCTGGCAGTCTCGGTTTTATACCAGACCCGCCAGGCCGCGTTCGCCCAAGACGGCATCCGCCGCCACCGCCACGAATTCGAACATGACCCGCTTCCTTCCCGCCGTCTTCCGCGACCCGACCATCCGGGTAAGCATGCTCGCCCTCTTTATGTTCGGCGTCGCGAGTGCCGCCACCTCTCCCTATCAATCCGTCGTCGGCATCCGCGAACTGGGCTTGAGCAACGGGCTCTACTCCGCGCTGATTTTCTCGGCCGCTGCCGTCAACGTTACCGTCAGCATCCTGCTCGGCAATCTGGCGGACCGGCTTGGCGAATATCGCACCATGATGCTGGCGACCGCGCTTTTCGGCGTGCTCGGCTATGGTGCGATCTACACTCTGCCGCATCAGGCGACCTTCGTGGTCAGCGCACTGCTGCTCCTGCCGGTCTATGGCTCGCTGAATTCGCTGCTCTTCGGCAATGTCCGCCGAAGGACAACCGGCATGTCGCGCGATGACGTCGCCAGGGTCAATTCCGGTGTGCGCGCGATGATGTCTCTATCGTGGGTCTTGGTGCCCGGCCTGACCGGCGTGTTGCTCGCCCGGTCGCCGAGCATGCTGCCGGCCTATCTGTTTGCCGGCATCGCCTGCGCCGCCTGCTTTGGCCTCATCGCCATCTTCCTGCCACGCCAGACGGGGACCGACAAGGCCGCGAGCCGCCATCTCTCCTATCTGGCGGCGCTCGGCGAGGTCGTTTCGCCGCCGGTGCTCGTCCGGGTCATCGCCATCGCGCTGATCAGCTCCACGCTGCATGTCAACGGCGCCATCCTGCCGCTGATCGTCACCGGCGCCGCGCATGGGACGGTCGCCGACCTCGGCGTCCTCATCGGCATCGTCGCCTTCCTCGAAGTCGTCTTCATCATCGTGTGGGGTCGGGCGCAGAGGATCATGAGCCACGTGACGGCGCTCGCGATTGGCGCGAGCATTTATGTCGTCTATCTCACGCTGCTCGGCTTCGCGTCAACGCCCTGGCATGTCTACGCGCTCACCTTGATCAGCGGCATTGGGGCGGCTGCGCTGATCAGCATCCCGATCACCTATCTGCAGGACCTTATCGCGGAGCGACCGGGATTGGGCAGCGCGCTCATTTCCGTCAACATCTTCATCAGCGCCGGCCTCAGCGCATTGCTCTTTGCCATTGGTACCGCGGTCAGCAGCTATTCCGGCACGGCCTTCATCGGCGCGCTTGCCGGTGTGATCGGGCTGGCGATGCTCCTGTATTTCGACCGGCTAAGGCGTCGTTGAGCACTGCTGGTAGCGTAATGTTGAACTGACGAGGGAAAACGGTCGTGTAGTATTGCAACTGAGACGGATGGATGGAGGATCAATCATGAATCGGCTGACCGCGAAGGACTTCCCCCAGGAACTGCTTGAACTCTACGATTATTACGCGCATGGCAGGATCACCAAGCGTGAGTTCCTCGACCGGGCGAGCAAGTTCGCCGTCGGCGGCCTGACCGCCGCTGCAATTCTATCCTCGATGAGCCCGAACTATGCGCTGGCGACGCAGGTGGAGTTCACTGACCCTGATATCATCGCTGAATACATCACCTATCCCTCGCCCAACGGAAATGGCGACGTGCGCGGCTATCTCGTTCGGCCGGCGAAGGCCGACGGGAAGGTGCCGGGCGTTGTTGTCGTGCATGAAAACCGGGGGCTCAACCCCTATATCGAAGACGTTGCGCGCCGCGTTGCCAAGGCCGGCTTCATTGCGCTGGCCCCTGATGGCCTGACGTCGGTTGGTGGCTATCCGGGGAATGATGAGAAGGGCCGCGAACTGCAGCAGACGGTCGATCAGCAGAAGCTGATGAACGACTTCTTTGCCGCGATCGAGTTTCTGATGAAGAGCGACCTGACCACAGGCAAGGTCGGCATTACCGGCTTCTGCTACGGTGGCGGCGTCGCCAATGCCGCAGCCGTTGCCTATCCGGAACTTGGTGCCGCCGTGCCGTTTTACGGCCGTCAGCCAACTGCCGACAGCGTCGCACGCATCAAGGCGCCGCTGCTTCTCCACTACGCCGAACTCGACAAGGGCATCACCGACGGCTGGCCGGCCTATGAGGCGGCGCTCAAGGCGGACAAGAAAGTCTACGAGGCCTATGTCTATCCCGGTGTGAACCACGGCTTTCACAACGACTCGACCCCGCGCTACGACGAAGCCGCCGCCAAGCTCGCCTGGGAACGGACTGTGGCCTGGTTCAAGAAATATCTGGTCTAGGCGCTGCCAAAGAGGCTTCCGACCACCCATACTGGCGGTCGGAGCGTAGTGCATCCGATCAGTAGCCGACCAACAGGTTCTGTCCGAAATCCGGCTGAACGCCCAGTATCGGCCCGACCCGCTTGACGATATCGGCCACCATCGGTGCTGCGGTTTGGGCGGCGAAGTTGAGGTTTTGCAAGCCCGTTAACGGTTGATCGACGAATGACAAAACCACGTATCGCGGGTTTTGCATCGGGAAGCCCGCGAGGAAAGAGTTGAAGCTCAGCTTGTGTGAATAGACGCCGTGGATAACCTTGTTGGCCGTCCCGGTCTTGCCGCCGACATGGAAGCCGGGGACATCGGCGGTTCGCCCTGTGCCCTGCTCGCCGTTCAGCTTGAAGAGATATCGGATGGTGTCGCTGGTGCTCTTCTTGACGACGGCTTGCTCGGTCTTCGCAGCCTCTTCGCGCGTGCGCGGCAGGAAGGTCGGCTCGATCAGTTCGCCGCCATCCAGAAGAGCCGCGCCGGCGACTGCCGTCTGCATCGGCGTCGTGGCAACGCCGTGGCCGAAGGCGGCGGTGAGGGAGTTGATCTTCTTCCAGACCCTCGGCTGGCTCGGCGCTTTTACTTCCGGCAGCTCCGTCTGCATCTTCGAGAGCAGGCCGAAGCGGGTCAGATAGTCTTTCTGAATATCCATGCCGACGACATCCATCATCTTGGCGGTGCCGACGTTTGACGAGTAACGGAAGATTTCGGGGATCGACAACACGCGCCGCGGCACGTCACGGTCGTCGTGGATCGTGAAGCCGCCGTAATGGAGAGGTGTGCTGGCGTCGAACGTATCGGACAGCTTGATCTTCCCAGTGTCGATCGCCATTGCGATCGAGAAGGTCTTGAAGACGGAGCCCATCTCGTCGGTACCATTCGACATCCGGTTGAGCCAGCCTTTGTCGCCATCTGCTTGCGGATCGTTCGGATCGAAGTCCGGCGCCGAGGCCATGGCGAGCACCTCGCCGGTGTAGATATCAAGGATAACAGCTCCGGCCGATTGCGCCTGATACCGGCCGATCGCATCGGCCACCACGTCGTGCACGGCGTTCTGCGCGCGGATATCGATGGAGAGCTTCACCGGTTCCAGGCTGCCGGCGATTGTGAGGCCCGTCGAGGCGAGTGCGGAGAGGCCCTGGTCGTCGAGATATTTCTCCATGCCGCTGACGCCGTGATTGTCGATATCGACATAGCCGAGGATATGCGCGGCGGTGCGGCCGCCCGGATAGAAGCGCTTTACTTCGGGGCGGAAGCCGATGGCGGGAATGCCGAGCTTCAGCACTTCGCTCTGCTGCTTGGGGCTCAGCTGGCGCTTCAGCCAAGCGAAGTGCGAATGACGGTTGGAGAGTTTTTGAAATGTCGAGCGCTTGTCGAGATCGGGAAAAACGGTGGCGAGCTTTTCGACGGCATCATCGACGTCGACGATCTTGATCGGTTCGGCGAACATCGACACGGTGCGGATATCGGTCGCAAGCAGCTCTCCGTTGCGATCCAGGATATCGGGGCGCGATGCGACCGACGAAGGCTTGGGCAGGATGGCGGAGGTGGAGTTGTCGCCGTGCACGCCGTAATAGATGAGCTTGCCGCCGATGACGCCGTAGGCAAGCACAAGCACGGTGCCCAATATCGCCAGGCGCGATCTCGGCGTGGGCGCCTTGCGGCGTGGCTTTACCAGGCGCTTGCCACCATCGCGAGAGCCGAATTCCAGGCTGACGAGCCGCCCGCTTCTGGATGCTAGAGTTTGAAGAATGGACATCGGATCCAGCTTGCCAAATAGCGCGCATACGAATTGTTAGTACGCATCAGCTAGCGCCGAGATCGTTAATGCGGTGTTAACGAATTGCCTCGGCTTGGCTCATTTCACAAAGAAGTCATTCCAAGGTCGCCACCTTTCTACTGAAGGTGGCGACGTCGCGAGGGCCAGTGCTGCTATTGCTTGTCCGACGCCCTGTCTCGAAGAACGCCGCTGCGTATCAGCCGATCGACATGAGGCTCGCATTGCCGCCGGCGGCAGCGGTGTTGATTGAGGTAGAAACCTCTTCCAGCAGCCAGTTCAGGCAATAGGCTTCGGGATTGCGCTCCAGCTCCGCCGTCGAGGCCGCCTGCGTCAGGAGCAGCGGGCCGGACATGGCCGCGATTTCCTGCTGCATCGAGGCAATGCGCGCGCTGTCGCCTTCGATGAGTGCGCCCGAGAGAATCTCGCTCGTGCTCCTGCCGTTGCCGAAGTGGATACGCTGGGAGACGCTCGATGGAAGGCCTTTCAGGCTGTTGCGAAGGCTGTCACTGCATTCGATCAATGCCTTGTTGCCTGTTGCCAGAACCGATGAGATCTGGCGATGCAGGCCGACTTCCGAGACCGGTGCGCAGAAGATGGTGCCGCGCGAGTGCAGCGCGTAGATGTTGCGCTCGCCGACGGGGCCGGTGAGCTCGCTCTCCAGACCAAGCGCCGATTGGCTGCCAAGATTGCGGGCCATCTCGGCCTCGTCATGCAGTTCGCGCTCGTCGAGCCACTTGGCGAAATTCGAAAGCGCCGGATCGCTATAGACCGAGCTGTGCTGAGGCGGGATCGGCGGTGTATTCACCAGGCGGCCGAGATAGAGCGGTCCGCCGGCCTTCGGGCCAGTTCCGGAAAGCCCGCGCCCGCCGAAGGGCTGAACGCCGACCACGGCGCCGATGACGTTGCGGTTGACGTAAACGTTGCCGACCGCGATGCGGGAGGTCACGCGGGCGATCGTCTCGTCGAGGCGCGTGTGCAGGCCGAAGGTCAGGCCATAGCCCGTGGCGTTGATCTCATCGACCAGCCGGTCCAGATCCTGCCGGCGCCAGCGGATGACATGCAGCACCGGCCCGAACACTTCGCGCTTCAGTTCGGCGATGTTGTTGAGCTCCACGATCGTCGGGGCGACGAATGTGCCATGCTGTGTCTCTGTCGGCAGCTCGATGCGTTCCACCTGGCGGCCAAGCGCCTGCATCGATTTTACGTGGGTCTCGATGATTTCCTTCGCGTCGGCCGTAATGACGGGGCCGATATCGGCGGAGAGGCGATTGGTGTTGGCGATCGTCAGTTCGCGCAGCGCGCCCTTCAGCATCGTCAGCGTGCGGTCGGCGACGTCGTCCTGCAGGCAAAGAATGCGCAGCGCCGAGCAACGCTGGCCGGCGCTGTCGAAGGCCGATGCGATGACATCGCCCACGACCTGTTCGGCAAGCGCCGAGGAATCGACGATCAGCGCGTTCTGGCCGCCGGTTTCCGCGATGAGCGGGATCGGCTTACCGTCGGCCGACAGGCGCTTGACGAGTTCGGCCTGGATCAGCCGGGCAACTTCGGTCGAGCCGGTGAACATGACGGCTGCTGTCTCCGGCGCCGCGACAAGGGCCGCACCGACGCTACCTTCGCCCGGAACCAACTGCACGACATCCTTCGGAATGCCCGCCTCATGCAGGATCCTGACGGCCTCGGCGGCAATCAGCGGCGTTTCCTCGGCGGGCTTCGCGAGAACTGGGTTGCCGGCAACGAGGGCGGCCGCGACCTGGCCGCTGAAGATCGCCAGCGGGAAGTTCCATGGGCTGATGCAGACGACGGGCCCCAGCGGCGCGTGTGACGGCCCCAGCGTGCGGCGCGCCTGTTCGGCGTAGTAGCGCAGGAAGTCGATCGCCTCGCGCACTTCGGCAATGGCGTTTTGCACCGACTTTCCGGCTTCGCGGATGATGAGGCCGAGGAGCGTCTCCATGCGCGTCTGCATGATATCGGCCGCGCTGTCGAGCAACGCCGCACGGTCTGCGGGCGAGACGACGGCCCAGGATGCGGCTGCCGCCTTCGCCGCCTGCATTGCTGCTGCGACTTCGGATGGCGTTGCCTCACGAACCTGGCCTACCGCGTCCCTATGATCGGCGGGGTTGAGTACGTCGCGGGCGCCGTTGATGTCGGTCGCTTGGCTGGGCAGCGCGCGCCAGCCCTTGGTGGCGCTTTCGCCCAGCAGATGGGACAGGTGGTTGAGCACCGTTTCGCTGGAGAGATCGAGGCCGGCGGAGTTGACGCGGCTTCCGTAGAGTTCGCCGGGGAGCGAGATCTTGTCGTGCTTCTGGCCGACGATCGGCATCTTCGAGACGATCTCGGCCGGGTCGGCGATCAGTTCGTCGATGGAGACGTTTGGATCGGCGATCCGGTTGACGAAGGAGGAGTTGGCGCCGTTCTCCAGCAGGCGACGCACGAGATAGGCAAGCAGCGTTTCGTGGGTGCCGACGGGTGCGTAGATGCGGCAGGGGCGGTTCAGGTTTTGCCGGCCGACCACCTCGTCATAAAGCGGCTCGCCCATGCCATGCAGGCACTGGAACTCGTATTTGCCGACATAATAATCCGAGCCGGCCATCTGGTAGATGGTTGCCAGCGTTTGAGCGTTGTGGGTCGCGAATTGCGGGAAGACGGCATCGGTCGCCGCCAGAAGCTTCCGGGCGCAGGCGACATAGGAAACGTCGGTGTAGATCTTGCGGGTGAAAACAGGGAAGTCCGCGAGGCCATCGACCTGCGCCCGCTTGATCTCCGCATCCCAGTAGGCGCCCTTGACGAGGCGCACCATGATCCGACGGCCGGCGCGGCGCGCGAGGTCGATGATGAAATCAAGCACGAATGGGCAGCGTTTGCCATAGGCCTGAACGACAAAGCCCATGCCGTTCCAGCCTTCCAGCTCGGGGTCGAGGCAGAGCGCTTCCAGAAGGTCGAGCGACAGTTCGAGGCGGTCGGCCTCCTCGGCGTCGATGTTGAGGCCGATGTCGTAGGACTTGGCGATCAGCGCCAGCGCCTTAACCTTCGGCAGTAACTCGTCCATGACGCGGGCGCTCTGCGTGCGTGCGTAGCGCGGATGCAGCGCCGAAAGCTTGATCGAGATGCCCGGGCCTTCATAGATGCCGCGCCGATCAGACGCCTTGCCGATGGCGTGGATCGCGGTCTCGTAATCCTTGTAGTAGCGTTTCGCGTCCGCGCCCGTGGTCGCGGCTTCGCCCAGCATGTCGTAGGAGTAGCGGAAGCCGCGCTGCTCGAGCGGCTTTGCCCGCTGCAGCGCCTCGTCGATGGTCTCGCCGGTAACGAACTGCTCGCCCATCATCCGCATCGCCATGTCGACGCCGCGGCGGATCACCGGCTCGCCGCAGCGGGCGATCAATCGGGTCAGAGCCGCAGAAAGGCTGCGATCGGCGACCGTCGATGTCAGCTTGCCTGTCACGACGAGACCCCAGGTCGCGGCGTTGACGAAGAGCGAGCGGCCGCCGCCGAGATGCGCCTTCCAGTCGCCCTCGGAAATCTTGTCGCGGATAAGCGCGTCGCGCGTGGCCGTGTCGGGGATACGCAGCAGCGCCTCGGCCAAGCACATCAGCGCGATGCCCTCCTGGCTGGAGAGCGAATATTCATGCACCAATCCCTCGACGCCAGTTCCCTTGTGCTTGGCGCGCAGGGCCTCGATCAGCTTGCGGGCGGTGTCGGCAGCGGCTTTCCTGACGTGATCGGGGAGGGCGGCTGCTTCAACCAGGCGTGGCACGCAGATCGTCTCCGGCGTGCGGTAGGCAGCCGTGATGGCGCGGCGCAGATCGCTCTGTTCTCGGATCGGAGTGGCGAATCCATCAAAGGGATTTGCAGAGCCGTTGGCCTGCTCTACTGTGACTTCGACTGCTGCCGCGTCGGTGGTGATTGCCATGCTGGGCTCCTGATCCGCTGATGTCGCGAAGCTAGCAGATTTCAAAAAGTCAATTTCACTTGATTTAGAACGTTCTAGTCTTTAGTTCGCTATTCAATATTCATATTGGAGGAAATTATTGTGGCGAGCGCGGGAAATGTCAGGGAAATCGACCAATTCGATCAGCGCATCCTCGACGCGCTCGTCGCCGATGGCAGGATGTCTGTGACCGACCTCGCCAAACGCGTGGGTCTGTCCAACACGCCCTGCCAGGTCAGGCTCAAGCGGCTGATCGAGGATGGCTACATTCTCGGCTTCCGCGCCATCATCGACGTCAACAAGCTCGGCCGCAACCATGTGGCGTTTACCGAGGTGAAACTCTCCGACACCAGGGAGAACGCGCTGAACGCATTCAACGTCGCGGTTCGCAAGCTGCAGGAGGTGGAGGAGTGCCACATGATCGCGGGCGCATTCGACTACCTCCTGAAAATACGCACGTCCGATATCGCCAATTATCGCCTCGTTCTAGGCGAGAAGATCTCCAGCCTTCCCTTCGTCGCCAACACATCGACCTTTGTTGCGATGGAAGCGATCAAGGAGAACGGCGCCTGATCGGCGGCTGATTGCCAGCTCCGGGCTCCTGTCATTTTGCGCGTGACAGCGGTCGGCTTCTCTGACAAAACAGACCCATTGAGAGACAGGGGCGTTTGCCGACGGCAGACTGAGAAGTACCCTTTGAACCTGAACCAGATAATGCTGGCGGAGGGAGTCGCTCGGACCCTTCGGCAGTGCTATCAGGGTCCCCGCGTCTTGCCCCGCCCGAAAGGGGCATGATGAAAGACGACAGATCTCCCGGTTCGATGCTTGATGCCATGCGCGCGCAAAGGCCGCTCGTTCAGTGCATCACCAATTTCGTTGCGATGAACATCGCCGCCAACGTGCTGCTCGCAGCCGGCGGTTCGCCTGCCATGGTGCATGCAGAGGAAGAGGCGGGCGAGTTCGCGGCGATCTCCGGCGCGCTGACTGTTAACATCGGCACGCTCTCGTCGAGTTGGTTGAACGGGATGCGTGCCGCTGCCAGATCGGCGGGCGAAAACGCCAAGCCATGGGTCCTCGACCCTGTCGCCCATTATGCGACCACCTTTCGCAGACAGGCCGTCGCGGAGCTGCTGGCGCTTCGCCCGACCATCATTCGCGGCAACGCGTCCGAGATCATCGCGCTCGCCGGTGGCGAAAGCCGGGGGCAGGGCGTCGATAGCCGCGACCCCGTGGAGCAGGCGGAAGCTGCCGCCAGCCATATCGCAGACAAGCATCAGGCCGTGGTGGCGGTGACCGGCGAGGTCGATTTCGTCACCGACGGCGCGCGCGCCTGCCGCATCGAGGGCGGCTCTTCGCTGATGCCGCAGGTGACGGCGCTCGGTTGTTCGCTGACATGCCTCGTCGGTGCCTTCGCCGCCGCAAGGCCCGGTGCTCCGTTCGAAGCGACGATATCGGCACTCGCCATGTTCGCCGTCGCCGGCGAAGAGGCGGCGCGGGTCACTGACGGACCGGGGTCATTTTCGTGGCGGTTCCTCGATGCCCTAGCGGCGATAGACGGCGCCGCGATCGACAACAATGCGCGGGTGCGGATGCTATGAGCAGGATCGATCTCTCGCTCTATCTCGTCCTCGATCCCGAGCTCTGTGCCGGCATCGGCATGGTCGAAACCGCAAGGCGCGCCGCCGCCGGTGGCGCCACTGTCGTGCAGCTTCGCGACAAGCACGCCTCCACGGCGCGCATGATAGACACCGGCCTTGCCCTGAAGGAAGCGCTCGCCGGGACGGGCGCGCTGCTTGTCGTCAACGATGATGTCGAGGCGGCCGTCGCGATCGGCGCCGATGGTCTGCATGTCGGCCAGGACGATATGGTCGTGCGTGCCGCGCGCGAGCGGGTCGGGCGCGACATGATCCTTGGCCTGTCGGTGGAGACAGAGGCGTTGGCGAGGGCTGTCGATCCGGCATTGGTCGACTATGCCGGCATCGGCCCGGTCTTCGCGACGCCGACCAAGCCGGATCACAAACAGCCGATCGGCTTCGACGGCCTTGCACGTCTCGTCGCTGTCTGCCCGGTTCCATCCGTTGCGATCGGCGGGCTGAAGCTGGCGCATGTCGGCGGTGTTTTTGCTGCCGGTGCCGACGGGATCGCCGTCATCTCGGCGATCTGCGGCACATCAGATCCTCGCGCCGCCGCCCGCGAGCTTTCAGAGGCTATTCAAGGGAGATCACGATGATCCGCAACGTTCTCTCCATCGCCGGATCCGATCCATCGGGCGGCGCGGGCATCCAGGCGGACCTCAAGGCCTTTGCCGCGCGCGGCGTCTATGGCATGGCGGCGCTCACCGCGTTGACAGCGCAGAATACGCAAGGCGTATCCGGCGTTCACCTCGTGCCAGCAGGTTTCGTCGCCGATCAGATCAAGGCCGTGTTTGCCGATGTCCGGGTCGATGCCGTGAAGATCGGCATGATCGCCAATGCTGAAATCGCCGATGCCGTCGCCGGCGTTCTCAAGCTTCATCCCGGCATCCCGATCGTGCTCGATCCCGTCATGGTGGCCAAGGGTGGGGCGAAGCTTCTCGACCCCGCTGCGGTCGATGTGCTTCTGCGCCGGCTGCTGCCGCTTGCGACTCTGCTAACGCCCAATCTGCCTGAGGCAGCCGCGTTGCTCCACACCGACGTGGCCGAGAGCCGCCGGGAGATGGGCGAGCAGGCCGAAGCGCTGCGCGCTTTGGGACCCGCTGCCGTGCTTGTCAAAGGCGGCCATCTCGAGGGCGACCAGAGCCCCGACGTGCTGGCAACGGAAGACGGCCTCGCCTGGTTCGAGGCCGCCAGGATTCCGACCGCAAACACCCACGGCACCGGCTGCACGCTTTCGAGCGCGCTGGCGGCCGAGCTCGCCAAAGGCGCGAAGCTGCCAGATGCGGTGGCCGCCGCAAAGAGCTATCTCGCCGGCGCGGTGGCTGCGGCCGGCACGCTCGACGTCGGCTCGGGACATGGCCCGGTCCAGCACTTTCACGAACTTTGGACGACAGAGGAAGGAGACGCGAAATGACATTGCCGATCAGTGAGCAGACGGTGATCGTAACGGGCGCCGCGCGCGGGCTCGGCGCGGCGATCACCAGGGCTTTTGCCCGCGAGGGCGCGAAGGTGGCGATCAACTATCGCAACAGCCGCGAGCAAGCCGAGGCGCTGGCGAAGAGCCTCGGCGAGCGGACGCATGCTTTTCAGGCCGATATCCGCGACGGCGCGGCCGTGCGCGAACTGGTGGCGGATGTCACGCGCACGCTGGGGGCACCGACGACTGTGGTGCACAATGCGCTCGCCGATTTCAGCTTCAACGGCGATGCACGCCCGAAGCTCGGCGAGCTCAGCTGGGAGGAGATAACCAAGCAGCTTGATACGGCGGTGAAGGGAGCTCTGAACCTCATGCAGGCAACCCGCCCGGCCATGGCCGCTGCCGGCTTCGGGCGCGTTGTCACGATCGGCACCAATCTCTTCCAGAACCCGGTCGTGCCATATCATGACTACACGGCGGCGAAGGGTGCGTTGTTGTCGCTGACCCGCACGGCCGCGGCCGAACTCGGACCTGATGGCATCACCGTGAACATGGTCTCAGGTGGATTGCTGCGGACCACCGATGCCAGCGCCGGAACGCCCGAGGCGGTGTTCAACCTCATCGCTGGCAGCACACCGCTGCGCCGTGTGACGACGCCGGAGGAAGTCGCCGACGCCGTACTGTTTTTCGCCAGCCCCTGGGCGCGGGCGGTTACCGGCCAGAACCTGATCGTCGACGGCGGCCTTGTCTTTGGCTGAACGTCATCGCGATATCATCACGACTTGACCGCGCCTGCGGTCAAGCCGGCGATGATGTGCTTCTGCGCGAGGAAGAAGACGATGACGGTCGGCATGATTGTCAGCGTGATGAAGGCGAGCACCAGCTGCCAAGCGGTGCCGAATTCGCCGCGATAGACCATGATGCCGAGCGGCCAGGGGTACATCTTCTCCGAGTTCAGCATGATCAGTGGCAGGATGTAGCTGTTCCAGCTGCCGACGAAGGAGATGATGCTGACCGTCGCAATGATCGGTCGAGAAAGCGGAAGGCAGATATGCCAGAAGAAGCGCATGTAGCCGCAGCCATCGACGACGGCCGCCTGGAACAATTCCTCCGGAAGGTTGCGAAAATAGTTCCGGAACAGGAGTATGCTCATGCCGAGCCCGAAGGCCACCTGCGGCAGCACCACGCCCCAGTAGGTGTTGAGCAGCCCGAGATCGCGGATGCGGATGAAGAGCGGCAGAATGGCGGTCGCGGCCGGAAACATCAGCCCGATCAGGAAGTAATTCAGCAGGAAGTCTGCGCCGAAGAAGCGGACATGCGCGAAGGTGAAGGCCGCCATCGCCGATACCGATACGGTAAGGAAAACGGTCAGCGCCGCGATGAGCAGCGAGTTGACCATCTGTCGCCAATAGCGATCGCCGAACAGGATGTCGGTGTAATTTTCGACATGCCACTCCACCGGCAGGCCGAACGGATTGGTGCGCAGGTCGCCCAGATCCTTGAAGCCGCCAAGCGCTGTGGTGACCAGCGGGATCAGGACGATGGCCGATATGATGACCAGCGACGTGTAGAGATAGGCTTTGGTGCCGGCATTGAGCCGGTCGGATGAAACGACGTCAGTCATGGCGCATGAATATCCGTTTGTAGCTGAAGGCGAGCGTTACGCAGATCAGGAAAAGCACGACGCCGACGGCGCTTCCGAGCCCGACCTGCATGCGGGCCACGCCGAAGTTGAAGAGGAAGGTCACCATCGTCTGCGTGGCATTGAACGGACCGCCGCCCGTCAGAGGCATGATGAGGTCGAACAGCTGCAGCGAGCCGACGACGGCGAAGAAGACCGAGAGGCGCACCGTCGATCCAAGCAGCGGCAGGGTGATATAGCGGAACCGCTGCCAGCCGCTGGCACCATCGATTTCGGCGGCCTCCAGCACGCTCTTGTCGAGCGATTGCAGTCCGGCGATGAACAGCATCATGTGGAAGCCGAAGTATTTCCAGACGATCACGCCGAGTACCGCGTACATCGCCAGATCCTTGTCGGCCAGCACATAGGGTGTCTCGACGCCGAGCAGATGAGCGATCGAGGCGAAGAGCCCATAGTCGCCGTCGTAGACGAAGCGCCAGATCAGGCCGGCCGCGACATCAGCGAGCACGTAGGGCAGGAAAAAGATCAGCCGGAAGACGACCACGCCGGCGATGCGGTGCGCCAGCATCATCGCCAACCAGATGGCCAGCGGAATCTGGATCGCGATCGAGATCACCATGATCATCGCGTTGTTCTTCAGCGCGGTGAGGAAGGCGCCGTTCTTGAACAGGAGTTCGAAGTTGCGCATGCCGACATATTGCGTCGGCAAGCCATAGCCGTCCCATTTGTAAAGACTGTACCAGGCGGCCTCGCCCATCGGCAGGATCACGAAGATCGAGAACAACAGAAGCGCCGGCGGCAGGAAGAGCAGCAGCACGGGCAGGCGGCCTGCAACGGCCGGATGTTTGCGCCGGGCGGACTGGGTGGCCGGTATGCGCGCGGGTCTGATTGCGGTGGCGGCGCTGACATTGGCCATGGGGACCTCACATTCCAGACATCAAATTGCGGCGCGAGAGCGTGCCTCGCGCCGCGATGGTCTTGATCAGAACTGATCCTGCTCGAAGGCATCCTGGATCTGCTGGGCGCCATCGGTAGGCGTCATCTGTCCGGAGACGATAGCGACCGACACGTCGTTGACGACGCGACCGACCGAGGGGCCGAGATCCTGGTCGAAGAAGTTCTGGTGCCATGTGGAATGTGCCAGCTGTTCGGCCGATTCGTGCAGCAGCGGGTTGGTCACGCCATCCTCTGCGCCGACCGCGACCGGGATGATCATGCCGGCCTTGGCCATGGTGCGCTCGTTCTCGGCATTGGTGAGGTAGGCGAGGAAGTCGAGCGTTTCCGGCGGCGCCTTCTTGGTGACGGCCCAACCGTTCAGGCCGCCCAGCGTGTCGGTGACAGCACCGGCGCCGCCAGTAACGGTGGGGAAGGCGAAGCGGCCGATATTGTCGGGGTTCAGGCCCTTCTTGTCGCCGGCATTGGTGCGCTGGTTGGCCTCGGTGTTCTGGAAGCCGAGGATCATCGCCGCCTTGCCGTCGCCGAAGACGCCGAGCGTCTGCGGCCACGTGGCCCCGAGGTAGCCGGGCTGGAATGGCTCGAGCTTGCCGAGTTCGGCGAGCTGCTCGCCGGCCTTGATCATCGCCGGATCGTTGAAGCCTTCACCCTGGCCGTTCTTGGCGGCATCGAAGACCTGCTGGCCGCCGTTGCGCATAACGAGATAGCTCCAGTAGAAGTGGATCGGCCACTTCTCGCCGCCACCGCCTGCGATCGGCACGATGCCGGCGTCCTTGATCTTCTTCACTGCGGCCAGATAGTCGTCCCAGGTCTTGATCGTGGTGGCATCGACGCCGGCCTTGGCGAACAATTCCTTGTTGTAGAAGAAGGATACGGTGCCGACCGCATAAGGGACCGCGCCGATCTTGCCGTCATAGCTCAGGCCCTTGACGGAGGCCGGGTTGTAGGTTTTCACCCACGCGCCATCCTTGGCGTTCATCGCTTCGCTGAGATCGAGCAGGGCGCCAGTCGCGAGCTGCTGTTTCAGGACGCCGCCGCCCCAGCTGTAGAAGAGATCAGGCGCATCGCTGGACTGCAGAAGCGTCGGCAGCTTCGCCTTGAAGGCCTCGTTTTCGAGGAACTGCATCTCCACCTTCGTGCCCGGATGCTCGGCCTCGTAATTCTTGACGATTTGCTGCCAGACGCCGAGATAGGTCGGGTCGATTTCGAGATGCATCCACTTGATTGTCGTGTCGGCAGCGGCAGTGCCGGCGGCAATCAGAAGCGCGAGCGCAGTCGCGGTCGAGCGGGTAAAGGCGCGACTATTGAACAGGGCTTTCGCCCTTTGATGATTGAACATAAGGTCTCCTCCTCAAGGGAAAATCGTCCTCTACAATTTTGTCCCTTATGCGGATTAAATGATCGGCAGCTTTGCCAGAATGTCAACTCCCTTGGCTGAATTTGGCAGATTAGCCTTGACAGAGGGCTGAATCTCCACGCTATTTAATTCGCATTCCGACAAAAATACCGACCTGCTTCGGCGGTCGCCACAAGAGCCGTGCACGAATAGATGAAGACCGCAGACCCGGAATTGATGCGCGCGATCAATCGCCTGAACGTGCTCGACACGGTGCGCCGACATGGGCCGATCGCGCGCGTCGAGATCAGCGAGCGCACGCAGCTGTCGACCACCACGGTGTCGGCCATCACCGCCTCGCTGCTGGATGATGGCCTCATCCTGCCGCGCCACGAAGGCGATATCCGCAACGAAGCGGCGCGCGGCCGGCCACGTGTCATGTTGGAGCTCAATCCGGATGCGGCGCGTGTCGTGGGTGCCAAGATCGCAGCCAGCCGCATGGTCTTCGTCGTCACCGATTTTCGCGGCGACGTGCTCTCGAATCTCACCCTGCCGATCCGGATCGATCGCCAGCCGATCGCGGTTATCGCCGATCTCGTCGAGGATGGCGTGCGGCGTTGCGTCGTCGATGCCGGCCTGTCGCTGGAGGATGTCGATACCGTCTGCCTTAGCCTGCCGGGTGTCATCGAGCATCGAACAGGGCATATCCGCAGCAGCCCCATCTTTCGGGACGTCAATGTCGATTTCGCCGCTGAGATGACGACGCGGCTGAACACCTCGACCATTGTCGAAAGCGACGCGCATGCCATCACGCTGGCGCATCACTGGTTCGGCAAGGCGCGCGATTTGGAAGACATGGTCCTGATCTCGCTGGAACAGACGCTGGGGCTCGGCGTGCTCCATGGCAACCAGCTGTTTCGCGGCGCCGGCGGCCTCAGCCACAATCTCGGCGATCTAGTGCTTGGCATGGGACCGCGCGGCATCGTGCGGCTGTCGAGCCAGGCGGGCGAAAGCGAAATTCTGGGCGAGCAGCCGGCGGGTGGGCGATTTGCCGAGGCGATCCGGCTCGGGCGCGGCATGGCGCATGCGCAGGCCTTGATCAAGGCAGAAGACAACGCGCTGATCAGCGCGGCGATCCGGGCGGGGGAGGCCGTCGGCGTCGCGGTTGCCAATATCGTGACCATCTTCGCGCCGCCGCGCGTCATCCTGGTGGGCTCCAGCCTGGCGCTTGGAGAGCCTTTCCTGGAGAGCCTTCGAAATGCCTACGCGCTGGCCATCCCACCATCGCTCAGGGGCGTCGCGGAACTCGTCTTCGACGATTCCAGCGACGACTTCTGGGCACAGGGGGCTGCGGCCGTCGCCCTTTACGAACTCTACGAGTCGCCGTGGAACACCACGGGCCCGGCGCTCTGACGCTTTCAGAA
>NZ_DDHH01000005.1:0-16301 GCF_002338015.1 Rhizobium sp. UBA1881 | reverse complement strand
TCTGACGCTTTCAGAACCAAAATCTATGGGAGGAAATCATGGATAAAGTCGGCATAGGCATCATCGGATGCGGCAACATATCGGGCGCGTACCTGAAGGCCATGGCGTCTTTCCCCATTCTCGACATCAGGGGTTTGGCGGATCTGAACAGCGAGCTCGCGCAGGCAAAGGCGGCTGAGTTCAACGTGCCGGCCAGAAGCGTCGACGAACTCTTCGCCGATCCCTCGATCGAGATCATCGTCAATCTGACCATTCCGAAGGCGCACGTCGCTGTCGGCCTGCAGGCGCTTGCCGCCGGCAAGCACACCTATTCGGAAAAGCCGCTCGGGATCAACTTCGCCGAAGGCAAGCAGCTCGCCGAAGCGGCCAAGGCGAAGGGCCTCCGCATTGGTGCGGCACCCGATACTTTCCTCGGCGGCGGCCACCAGACGGCCCGCGCGCTGATCGATCAGGGCGTGATCGGCCAGCCGGTGGGCGGTACGGCCACCTTCATGTGCCCCGGCCACGAGCGCTGGCACCCCAATCCCGCCTTCTACTATGAAGTCGGCGGCGGGCCGATGCTGGATATGGGGCCGTATTACATCACCGATCTCGTCAATCTCTTCGGGCCCGTGGCGCAGGTGGCGGGCTTCGCGGTGACGCCGCGCAAGGAGCGCGTCATCACCAGCGAGCCGCGAAACGGCGAGCATATCCCCGTGCATGTGCCGACCCATGTGTCCGGCCTGATGGCCTTTGCCAACGGCGCCGTCGTGCAGATCGGCATGAGCTTCGATGTCGCCGGTCACAAGCACGTACCGCTCGAGGTCTACGGAACCGAGGGAACGCTGATCGTGCCCGATCCCAATCACTTCGGCGGTGAAGTCGAGCTCCTACGCAAGGGCGGCTCGTTCGAAAGCCAGCCGCTGACCGCGCCCTATGCCGACGGAAACTACCGATCGATCGGTGTCGCCGATCTCGCCTATGCGATCCGTCAGAGCCGGCCGCATCGCGCGAACGGCAGCCTGGCGCTGCACGTGCTGGAGGTCATGGAAGCGTTCCAGACCGCATCGGACACCGGCCGCACCGTGGCGATCACCACGCAGACGGAAAGACCGGCGCCGATGTCGGAATCCCTCGTCGACGGACGTCTGGGCAAGTAATTATTGAGGAGGAAGTTTAATGCGTGAAGCACTGATCGTTTGGGGCGGATGGAGCGGCCACGAGCCGCAGGAATGCGCCGCCATCGTCAAGGACATACTCGAGGAAGACGGCTTCAAGGTCTATGTCGAGCATACCACCGAGGCTTTCGCCGACCCTTCCGTTCACGACCTTTCGCTCGTCGTGCCGATCGTGACCATGTCGAAGATCGAGAAGGAAGAAATCAAGAACCTTGCGGCCGCGATCGAAGGCGGTGTCGGTCTGGCCGGCTATCATGGCGGAGCCGGCGACAGTTTCCGCGAATGCGTGGAATACCAGTTCATCGTTGGCGGTCAGTGGGTCGCGCATCCCGGCAACATCATCGACTACCGGGTCAACATTACCCGCCCCGATGACCATGTCATGGAAGGCATTGCCGATTTCGACTACACGTCGGAGCAGTACTACATGCATGTCGACCCCTCCAACGAGGTGCTGGCGACGACGACCTTTACCGGCGATCACGCCTATTGGATCGATGGCGTGGTGATGCCGGTCGCCTGGAAGCGGAAATACGGAAAGGGACGCGTCTTTTATTCCTCGCTCGGCCATCAGGCCAAGGAGTTTTCCGTGCCGGAAATGCGCACTATTTTCCGCCGGGGCGCCAACTGGGCCGCGCGCTGAGCTCGCGAAAAATAGGTATTAGCACGCGGTTGGAACATTACCGGCCGCGCGCTATTTCTTCATGGTATTCAACGTGAAGGAGTTTCCAGCATGCGCAAGCTTCTCGCAGTCACCTCAATCGTCATCATGGGCTTTGCCGGCAGTGCATTCGCGCAGATGAACATGGGCACGGACAGCAGCGGTCGGTTTGATGGCTCGCCTCCACTCGGAACCGGCCCGCAGGACGAACAGTCTAGCGGCCTTTCCATTCCGCTCGATTCACTCGAGACGGGAAGCACCGCAGGCAGTGCCCCGGTCCAGTGGACGCGCTGCCCGCCGCACCAACGCAATGCTGCCAATCACAAGTCGACCAATCCGGCGTGCATCGACGGACAATGACCTGACGGAGCGTTGCTGTGCAGCCTCGTGTTTGCGTTTCGTTGGCGCGATCTTTTGTGCTAGTGGGGCGTCTCAACGCGAGGCCTAAGACATGCTGCCCTGGATTCAGATCGATTCCGCTCAAATTCCCGGCGAGGCTGGCGAACTGCGCCTGAAGCAGCGCGGCAGCGAATTCTCGATCATGCTCGGATCGAACGAGCTGATGAACAGCCGCCTCTCCGGCTCCGAGGAAGCACTCGCGACGCTCTCCTATGACAAGCTCAAGGGCCGGCCGCGCCCGAGCATCCTGATCGGCGGTCTCGGCATGGGCTTCACGCTTCGCGCGGCGCTGGCCGTCGTGCCCAACGATGCGACCGTTGTCGTCGCCGAACTGGTACCCGCCGTCGTCAGCTGGGGGCGGGGGCCGATGGCGGAAGTCTTCAAGGGATGCCTTGATGATCCCCGCGTTGGCATTTATCAGGGGGATGTGTCCGAACTCATCCGTTCGAGCCGGGCAAAATTCGACGCCATCCTGCTTGATGTCGATAACGGGCCGGATGGACTGACCCGTCGATCGAACGACGGGCTCTACGACCTCGCCGGGCTGAAGGCCGCACGCGAGGCCCTGCGTCTCGGTGGCGTGCTGGCTGTCTGGTCATCCGGCCCCGACGCCAGCTTCACGCGCCGGGTGCGCGACAGTGGTTTTGCGGTCGAGGCCGTCAATTCGCGCGCTAACGGAAAACGTGGCGGCGCGCGCCACGTCATCTGGCTGGCACAGAAGAAATAGCCTAGCCGGTCTGCCCGTTGCGGGCCGTGGCGATGGCGTTCGCGGCGCCGGCGCGAAGCTGCTGCGTGTCCGCGCCGGCAATGACGAGATCAAAGCCCATCTTCAGCAGCTGCCCGGCGCGCTCGCCGTTGCTGCCGAAGATGCATGCGAACTTGCCGTACGCGCGGCAACGGGCGAGCAGCTGCTTCAGCACAACATCCATTTCAGCCGTGTCGGGAGCTAGATGCGCACCGTTCGATAGTGCGATGGAAAGGTCCGATGGGCCGATAAAGACGCCGTCGATACCGTCAACGCCGAGAATGTCATCGGCGGCATCGAGCGCTGCCCGGGTCTCGATCATGGCGATCGCGACAGTCTCCATATTCGCCGTCGCCAAATAGTTCGTGGCGGCGAGGCCGGAGTGGTTCATCGCCAGCGTCGGTCCCCAGCTACGCTCGCCGAGCGGCGGGTACTTGGTCGCCTTGACCAGGGCATGCGCATCCGCGATCGAATTGATCATCGGCGCGATAATTCCAGACGCGCCAGCATCGAGCAGCCGCGAGGCCGTCGAGAAATCGCCGACGGGAATACGCGCCATCACAGGCTTGCCGGCCAATCGACCCTGCCCGATGCCATTGGCGGCCGACACCATGTCCCAGACGCCGTGCTGCATATCGAGCACGACGGCATCGAAGGCTTCCTGCGAGAGATGATTGACGAAGAGCGGATCGGGTATGCCGATCCACGCCGAAATCAGACCACCGCTTTCGCCCGACCTGAGGCGTTTTGAAAAGTCGTTGATTGCAGTTGAACCAGGCATACTAGTCTCCTTCCGCAGCTCAGCCCGTGGCGCGCTGCTCATCTTGATGGAATTGTTCGATAAAGGCCTTCTGAAGAAGGATACCGTCCCATTCGTCGGGGAAGAACGGCGAATCGTAGATAAGCGTGTAGGGACCGGCATATCCGGCCTGTCGGCATGCCTCCAGGCACTTGCCGTAGTCCTCGGCATCCATGCCTGATGCGGTATAATTGGCCTTGGCGTGGCAAATCTCGGCGCGGCGCATGATGTCCGAAAGGCCGGCATATTTGTCCGGCGCCGACCAGTTGCCGAGATCGCCGTTGAGGCCGACCTTGCCGCCGAGATCGTCAAGCAGCCAGTTCATTTCTCGCGGCGACGGCAGGAGGTCGAACCAGTTCTCGGTGACGACGCGGATGCCGCTCTCCTCGGCCTGCTCCGCCAGCCACGAGAGATGTCCCGACGAGCGAGCGAGGTTCTCGTCGCTCGGCTGCTGTTTCCCCGCGATGACGCGCATGTTTCTCGCGCCAAGCGCGGTTGCGATCTCGATCCAGCCGGCGACCCAGCGGATATCGCGCTCGGCCGTTGCGGGATTGCTCGGGTCGCCGTCCTCGACCAGCAAGGTCTGAAGCAGGACGCCGGACTGATCGAGGGCTGCGCGCAGCCGCCGTAGATAGTCCGCGTCGAGGCTCGGCAGATGGAAGGAGCAGATCTCCAGCCTGTGGATGCCGCGATCGGCAAGCTGGCGCGGAACGTCGATCAGTTCGACGCTGCCGGGGCCGTAAGGCTCCTGCGGTGCCCCGCTCTTGGCCGGATCGGGGCTATAGGGATGGACCGCGCCTAGCGCCCGGTGCAGCGACCATGTGGAGACGGCGAACCGTCCGTTCTCGATATCCTCGATCATTGCATTCCTCCTCGTTCCCACCCTATCTAGGCAACAACGCCTTGGAATTTCAAACGGAATCTCCGGTGATCACAGCTTCCGCCGAAAGGCTGGCGGCAAGCAGCGCCTCGTCGCGGCCGGCGGTTGCCGAAAGCAGCAGACCGACCGGCATACCCGCGTCGCCGGTCCCGCAGGGGATCGACACGCCGCACCAGTCGAGGAAATTGCCGAGCATGGTGTTGCGCAAGGTCTTGCCGTTGGTCGCGAAGAAAAGATCGTCGTTTGCTTCCAGGGCGGCGATCGGTGGCGCGACATGGGCGACTGACGGGTAGGCGATAATGCTATCGCCGACCATGCGGTCGACCTCCGCTATCAGTCGCTCGCGCGCTTCGAGAATGGCGATGTAGTCAGGCATCGTGATCGTCTGGCCAAGTCGGGTGCGTTGCACGACGCGGTGGTCCATCTGATCGGCCTCCTGCCCGGCAAGGCGCTCGCGATGAAGCGCGAAGGCTTCCGCAGTCACCAGGCTGCCGTATTTGCCCATGAGGGCGAGGATTTCGTCGAAGGCCGGGATGGTGACGCGGGTGACCGAAGCACCTTCCGCGATCAGCCACTCCACGCTTTGCTCGAAGGCTGCGACGACGCCGGTCTCGGCGCCATCGAACACGACATTATCAGGAATGACCACATCCAGCGCGCGGAGCGAGCTCGGGGTGATGGCGGGCGCGGCGGTCAGGCCGCGCATGGCCGCGTCGACCCAGATTGCGTCCTGAACGGTGCGGCAAAGGGGGCCGAGCGAATCCAGGCTTCGCGCCAGCGGAAAGACGCCGCCCATGGGGTAGCGCCCGCGTGTTGCCTTGTAGCCGACGACGCCATTGAAGGCGGCGGGGATGCGGACCGATCCGCCCGTGTCGGTGCCGATCGCCACGGGGACGAGACCTGCGGCCACCGCGGCACCGGCGCCCGAGGAGGAGCCGCCGGGAATACGTGGCTCATCCTTGCTGCGCGGGTTGTGCGGCGTGCCGTAGTGCGGATTGATACCGAGGCCCGAAAAGGCGAATTCGCTCATGTTGGTGCAGCCAACGGCGACCATGCCGGCCTGCGCAAGCGCGCTTACGACCGCTGCATCGTCTTCTGCCACGGGGGCGTCCCGCAGGACCTTGGAGCCGGCCGTCGTCGCGCGCCCCTTGATATCGAACAGGTCTTTCCAGGCAACGGGAATGCCCTCAAGCAAGCCGCGCGACCGGCCGGCCTTCAGCCGCGCCGAGGACGCCTTGGCCTCTTCAAGCGCGCGGTCGGCCAGCAATTCGGTGAAGATCGACTGATCGGGGTGCACCTTGATGTCCTCAAGCACGGTCTCGGTGACCTCCACCGGGTCGGCGGCGCCGTTCTGGATGAGAACGGAAAGTTGTGCGATCGACATCGCACCAAATGATTTCGTCATGTCAGTGTCCGTGGTCTGGATGAATACCCGACCTAAGCCGAGTTTCCTCGAAGTGCCAAGCCCTTGAAGCCAGATCAAACCGATTGGTTCGATTTTATGAACACTGAGTTTGCGTATCCGGCCTTCAACCGTGGCGGTTGCCACCACATATCGGGAATGCGCGAAAGACGCCACGGGTCGAGGGATGTTGTAGGCACCTCGCGCGGATTTCAGGAGCAAGACAATGAGAGATGTAGACAGCTGGAGCGCCCCTCGCGGCGACACGGTCCATCATCATGCAACGGACGAAGAGTTGGACGGTATGGGCGAGCGCGAATACGTGGAACACATCAATGCAACCAGCCGACCATCGGTATCGGAACGGTTTCTGATCGTTGGAGCCCTGCTGGTTCTTGGCGCGGCGGGATATGTCGCGCATATGAACACCTCGACGGCATCGGCTGTCGATCTCGCCCCTGTCGGAGCGATCTCGGATTCCGGCCCGTCGCTGGATTATTGCCGGGAGCATAGCCCCTATCCGGACAAGTCCTGCTGAGGACTTGTCGGCTTAAACTGGAGAAACGGCGACCGTGACATAGTTCTAGTCGGGGAGGGCATCATGTCCGCTGATATCGACTACGATCTCGATCGCTTCATCGAAGCTCAAAATGGTGTCTATGATCGCGCGCTTGCGGAGCTCAGGAATGGCCGCAAGCGCTCGCACTGGATGTGGTTCATCTTTCCGCAGATGGCAGGTCTCGGCACGTCGTCAATGGCCGAGAAATATGCCATCCGCTCGGCCGGCGAAGCCTCGGCCTATCTGGCAGATCCCATTCTCGGCGCCCGCCTTGTGCGCTGCGTCGACGCAGTATTGTCGATCAATGCAAAATCCGCGCATGAGGTGTTTGGCTCTCCCGATGATCATAAGCTCCGATCGTCGATGACGCTGTTCGCGGCGGTCAGCGATCACGGATCACCTTTCCATCAAGTGATAGATCATTTCTACGATGGAGCGTTCGACCATCGCACGATCGAACTGCTCGATGCAGGCCGATAACTCACGGCACTAGCCAACGCGAGAATGTTCGAGCGTATCGATTTCCGCCGAGATTTCCTCGATGCGAGAACG
Organism: Rhizobium sp. UBA1881; assembly: GCF_002338015.1. Classification (NCBI taxonomy): domain Bacteria; kingdom Pseudomonadati; phylum Pseudomonadota; class Alphaproteobacteria; order Hyphomicrobiales; family Rhizobiaceae; genus Rhizobium; species Rhizobium sp. UBA1881. The sequence continues at coordinate 9,147 of NZ_DDHH01000005.1, read as the reverse complement.
CAACTCACGATCAGTGCCGTCGTTGACATCCTCGTCACCGAAGCAATCGCGCGCATCATAGAGTTCAAGCTTGGCTTCAAGCTCCGCCCGTTTGGCATACAGGCGATGGAGATAAATGTAGTTCATCTTCCCGCTCATCTGGTTGAAAACGAGTTTCCCCCACGAAAGTTCCAAGCGCAGAAACCGGCGCTCAGGCAAACGCCGCGATAGCGGCGTTGCACGCCTTGGAGAAGTGGCCGCAACAGTTGTCCTTGCCCATCGATTGACGGGTGACGCGGGCGCCTTCCAGAAGCAGGGTCAGTGTGTCTGCCAGCAGCTGCGGTTCGCGCGCGCCGGCGGCGAGACAGAGCGCCTCAAGCCTGTCGCGCTGCTCCGCCTTATGGCGTTCGATGACGCTATAGGCCGGGTGGCCTTCACCCTTGAGTTCGATCGCGGCGTTCGCCAGATCGCAGCCGACCTGATCGCCGCAAAGGCTCTGGGTCCTGAGTTCGATCCAGGCAAGCAGCTGGGCGCGCGCATCATCGGGATGCGTGGCTTCCAGCTCGCGCCAGATCGCCTCGGCCTTATCGGAGGCGCGGCGCAGCGTTTCGCACACCAGCTCGTCCTTCGAGCCGAAGTGCCGATAGAGCGTCATCTTGTTGGTGAGAGCGCCTTCGGCGATGGCATCAACGCCAATGCCACGGATCCCGTACTCACGAAACAGCTCCGCCGCGGTCGAGACGATACGTTCCCTAGGAGGGATCTTTTCATCAGTGCCTGCAGGCAGAATAGCTGTCGAAGTTTTTGATTTTTCTGCGGACAATGTCCTTGACATCCATGTGACCGATCGGTAACAAATGCATTGTTACTTACCGGTAACACCACTTTTCGCGGAAGTCAATTGCCGAGAGGGCAGCGCGGCCGAAGTGGAACACGGGCGACCGCCCACGAAAGGAGGACTGAGCCATGAGAAAGACCAGAGACGACCTGACGATATCCGAAGCCCTTCGCGACCCCCTGATCGCCATGGTGATGCGCGCCGACGGCGTGAAGCTTGAAGATTTCAAGCGGCTCCTGGAGACTGCGGCGGTGAAGCGCGAACAGCGCGCCAATCCGGTCAAGAAATTCATCGACGTGATCAAGAGCAATCCGGCTGCTGTCTGCAACTATTGCTAACGCCTTGGGCTTCCCTGCCCCCCGAAAGCCGTCGCCACATTGGCGGCGGCTTTTTTTGTTTGTGGCGAGCAACGCTGTACGCTGCGCAGTCATAAAAAGACGGAGCCTCTTAGGCTCCGTTTCCTAAGCAATATGGCTCAGAATTCCGACCATTCCGGCTCTTGCTTGAGCGCGGCGTTTCCGCGAAACGCATTGGTCAACTTCTGGCCCAGTTGCCGTGCTGGCGAGGCGACGGGGCCGTGGCTGGCGGTCGTCGCCGCAGGCTTGGCGAAGCTCGGCCGCCCCTGGTTGGCAACGGCGCCGTCCAGCTTGAACTGGGACATCAGCTGCGCCAGCGCCATGGCTTCATGCGCGAGGCTGTGGCTGGCCGCGGTCGTTTCCTCGACCATTGCGGCATTCTTCTGCGTGCCTTCGTCCATGGTGTTCACGGCTGTGTTGATCTCCTGCAGGCCAAGCGACTGCTCGCGCGAGGCTTCAGCGATCGCGTGAACATGGCGATTGATCTCTTGAACTTCGGCGACGATCGCATCCAGCGCCTTGCCGGCTTCACCGACCAGTTCCACGCCGGACTCGACCTGCGAACCCGAGGCGGTGATCAGCGCCTTGATCTCCTTGGCCGCGCGCGCCGAGCGCTGTGCCAGTTCGCGCACTTCCTGGGCAACGACGGCAAAGCCCTTGCCGGCATCACCCGCCCGGGCTGCTTCGACGCCGGCGTTGAGAGCGAGAAGGTTGGTCTGGAATGCGATGTCGTCGATCACGCCGATGATGTTGCTGATCTCGTTCGAGGACTGCTCGATCAGGTGCATCGCGGTGACCGCGTTACGGACGACCTCGCCGGAGCGTTCGGCGGCTTCGCGCGTCTTGGCGACCAGCTGGCTGGCGTCGCTTGCGCGGCTGGCAGCATCCTTGACTGTCGTCGTGATCTCTTCCAGCGCGGCGGCCGTTTCTTCAACGGAAGCGGCCTGTTGTTCGGTGCGCTTGGAAAGGTCGTCGGCGGAAGCGCGGATCTGGCTTGAGCCTGCGCTGATGGCGCTCGCATTGGCGCCAACAGCCTGCAGCGCGTTGTGCAGCTTGGAGACCGCGGCGTTGAAATCCTGGCGAAGCGTGTCGAGGTCACCGGTAAACGGCGTGTCGATCTGGCAGTTCAGATCGCCATCGGCAAGATTTCCGAGGGCGCCGCCGAGAGCCTTGATCGCGCGATGCAGATTTGCGGCTTCGTTGGCCTTCTCTGCCTCGCGCTCAAGGCGCTCGCTCTCGCTCATCGAGCGGGCTGCTTCGGCCTGCTGCTCGATGCGCATGCGGTCGATCGCATTGGTCCGGAAGACCGCAACAGCTGCAGCCATCTGGCCGATCTCGTCACGGCGGTCGAGGCCATGAACCTCTTCGCCGGTCTCGCCGGACGCCAGCGTTTCCATGCGTTCGCGCAGCTTGGCCATCGGCGTCGTCACACCCTTCTGGGCGATGACCATGGCAATGGCGATTGCCGCAATGACGCCAAGGGTTAGGCCGACAAGGGTATAGAAGATGGTGGAGGAAACGGAGGCAGACAGCTGGCTGCCGCCCTGTTCCAGAAGGTCTGCCATTGCCTTGTTGTTGGCGCCGAACTTGGGCGACAGACCGACGATCATGTCATCAAGCTTTGCAGAAAGCTGTTGGGTCTGCTCGGCGTTTCCGGTGCCATGCGCCGCGAGAAGCTCGTCGCCCAGAGATTTCAAACCGTCGGCTCCGGCAAGCAATTCGTCGATTGCCCCCTTGCGGCTCGGCACCAATTCCGAGACTTGCGACAGTCGCTTGCGCGCGCCATCGAACTCTGTGGCGAAACGCTTGGAGATATCGTTGAAGGCAGGGGTACCGGGCTCCTGCGCGACGGCACGGCTGAGCCATGTCGTGGACGTCCAGATGCCAGCTGCCGCGCGCGCGCTGAAGGTCGCTGCCTGGCTCTCGTTCTGGAGGAAGCCGGTGTACTGCTGGTTGGCTGCGCTAAATTTGTCGGTGAGGTAAAGCAGGCCCGCCATGGAAACGAGGCCCAGCATGGCGATAGCAATAAGGAATTTGGTTTTTATCTTCAGGTTTTTCAACATGAGGCACCTTGGAAATCGTGGTGGAATAGCGTCAGGCCGCCTGCGGAGGAGCGCAACTTGATCGCAAGGAAAAGTGACATTGGAAGCTATTGGACAACGCATCATGCGCAAAACACCGGGGGGATCCCGATATCGTGGCTTCAACCTAGGCGCTTATCCTTAAAGAAACCTGACCTCGACAAGCCAAGCGAAAAGAATCGGCAGTAGAGTTGCTTTTGATCAAAGCATGTCGAGACGAGCGAATAAGTTCATATTTATGTTGGCTAATTTTCTTCGATGTTCTTCTTGGCGGCGTTTAAGAAGATCACGCTGATGTGGTCATGGCTGGTTAACCAGTTGGGAAAACGATCCAAGAGTATCATTGCGGCACACGGATAGGTCGATCTACATGGGCCGGCGGTCGCTGTTTTGATCGTAACCCGCGATCTCGTGGGGCCCATTTGAGACAAATCATATTGAGGATGCCTAGTGGTTTACACACGCCGTAATGTCATTGCCATGTCTGGAGCCGCACTGGCGGGTGCCGTTCTGCCGAAGGTCGCAGCCGCACAGTCGATCGGCTTCACGCCCTCGCCCATCTATCCGGATCCGGCTATCCAGATTCTCGACCCAAGCTTTGCCAAGTATCGCGTCGCGAGTTCCTCCTTGGAACAGGTCGCCACCGGCGCCCGCTGGCTGGAAGGCCCGGTCTGGTTCGGCGACGGTCGCTATCTTCTCGTCAGCGACGTGCCGAACAATCGGGTTATGAAATATGACGAGACAAACGAGACCTGGAGTGTCTTCAACCCGAATTCGAACTATTCGAACGGCCATGCCCGCGACATGCAGGGCCGGCTTTTGTCGTGCGAGCACCTGACCCGCCGCGTCACCCGCACCGAGTATGACGGCTCGATCACGGTTCTGGCTGACAACTACAAGGGCAAGAAACTCAACTCGCCGAACGACATCGTCTGCAAGTCGGACGGTTCGATCTGGTTCACCGACCCGACCTTCGGCATTGCCGGCGAATGGGAAGGCGACAAGGCCGAACCGGAGCTGCCGCATTCGGTCTATCGCATCTCGCCGGATGGAAAGCTGAACCTCGTCACCGACGAGCTGAAGGGTCCGAACGGCCTTGCCTTCTCTGAAGACGAGAAGAAGATTTATATAGTCGAAGGCCGCGCGCAGCCCTATCGGATCATCTGGTCCTACGATGTCGGCAAGGACGGTTTCTCGCTGTTCAACAAGAAGGCGTTGATCACCGCCGACGACAATGGCGGCCTCGACGGCTTCCGCGTCGATGTCGATGGCAATCTGTGGTGCGGATGGGGCTCTTCGGGTGCTGCCGGCGCAAAGCCGGAAGACCTCAACGGCGTGAAGATCTTCAACAAGGACGGTAAGGCGATCGGCTTCATCAAGCTGCCGGAACGCTGCCCCAACCTCGTCTTCGGCGGGCCGAAGAAGAACCGCCTCTATATGGCGTCCAGCCATTCGGTCTATGCGCTCTATGTCGAGACGCGCGGAGCAGTCTGATTAAAAATCGAGCCGCCACGATTGTCGCGGCGGCTCGAGCAATTCTTCGACCTCAGACAATGCCGCCGCTGCCGCCCACGGAAGCCGGGCGCTCCGCGGCAACCTTCTTGCGATAGCCGCTGGCGCGGTAGGTGGCGACCGGATCGACCGCGCCACCGGCGCGACGGCGGGCTTCGGCAAGGATCGGCTCGACATCGGTGCGATAGCCGCGCTTCAGCGTTTCCGTTGCCATCAGCGCGTCGTTCTCATCCTGGAAACCTGCCAGCGCCTTGCGGTCGACGATCAGCGCCTGCGCATAGGCGCGGCGGATTTCGTTGGCGCTGTTGATCAGGCTTTCGATTGGATCGGTCACATTGTGCGACTGATCGATCATGTGGGCCGGGTTGAAGTCGTTGACGCCGCGCTGCTCGGCCTCGACCAGCTCGTTGAAGACGAGGAACAGACGGTAGGGCTCGATCGAACCGGCGTCGAGGTCGTCATCGCCGTACTTCGAGTCGTTGAAGTGGAAGCCGCCGAGCTTGCCGAACTGGATCAGGCGGGCGACGATCATTTCGATGTTGGTGTTCGGCGCATGGTGGCCGAGGTCGACGAGGCAATGCGCCTTCGGCCCCAGGGTCTGGGCGATCAGGTAATTCGTGCCCCAGTCCTGCACGACGGTCGAATAGAAGGCCGGCTCGTACATCTTGTGTTCGGAAAACAGCTTCCAGTCGTCAGGCAGCGCCTTGTAGATGTCGGCCATCGAGGCGAGGTAGCGTTCGAAGGAGCGGGTGAAATTGCTCTGGCCCGGGAAGTTCGAGCCGTCGCCAACCCAGACGGTCAGCGCCTTGGAGCCGATCGCCTTGCCGATCTCGATGCATTCAATGTTGTGCTCGACGGCCTGCGCGCGCGTTGCCGCGTCCGTGTGGCTGAGCGATCCGTACTTGTAGGAATGGGCCTGGCCGGGCGCGTCTGAAAAGGTGTTGGAATTCATGGCGTCGAAGCCGAGGCCGAGCTGATCGCCCTTCGCCTTCAATTCCTTGACGTCGGTCTTGTCCCACGGAATGTGGAGCGAGACGTTCGGCGTGGCGCGGGTCAGTTCGTTGATGACGGAGCAATCGTCGAGCTTGTCGAAGATCCCGCGCGGCTCGCCGGTGCCGGGGAAGCGGGCGAAGCGCGTGCCGCCGGTGCCGACGCCCCAGGATGGAACGGCGACGAAGAATTCGGAGACGCGGCGCGTGATCGCCTCAATGTCCACGCCACGGCGCGACAGGTTGGCGCCCAAGGCTTCGTAATCGGATTTGAGCGCGGCTGCGCGCTTTTCGTTTTCTTGCGCAATCACATCCTGCGCGATTTTGGTTTCGGCCATGAATTCCTCCCGTGTGGCATCGAACCAACCGGCTCCTGTCCGCGTTTCGATGCATGAAATACTCAAATCAGTAATGAGGCGACCTTGGACATCATACGCATTCTTTTCGCGATCATCCTGCCACCTGTCGGTGTATTCCTGCAGGTCGGAATCGGCCTGCAGTTCTGGCTCAATATACTGCTGACGCTGTGCGGCTACGTGCCGGGGATCATCCATGCGGTTTGGGTGATCCTCCGGCGATAGCGATCAGCGCGGGAAGCTCTGCGCGTTGCCGGCATCGACATTGATGATGTTGCCGGTGGACTTTGCCGAGAGATCGGACGCCAGGAAGTAGATCGCTTCGGCGATGTCTTCAGGGAAGACGTTAAGCTTCAGCATGGAGCGCTTGCGGTAGTGTTCCTCCAGCTCGTTGATCTCGATCTTCGACGATGCCGCGCGCTGCTCGCGCCACTCGCCGTTCCAGATTTTCGATCCACGCAGAACCGCATCCGGGTTGACGGTGTTGACGCGAATGCCCGCTTCCGCGCCTTCGAGCGCCAAGCAACGGGCGAGATGGATCTCGGCAGCCTTGGCCGTGCAGTAGGCAGCAGCGTTCGGCGACGACGCTAGGCCGTTCTTGGAGGCGACGAAGACGACGTTGCCGCCGAGGTTCTGCTTGCGGAATAGGCGGAAGGCTTCGCGCGAAACCAGGAAGTAGCCGGTCGCCAGGATGTCGATGTTCTTGTTCCACATCGAAAGCTCAGTGTTTTCGATCGGCGCGGACGATGCAATGCCGGCGTTCGAAACCAGGATGTCGACGCCGCCGAATTCGACACAGGCTTCCGCGAAGGACGAGATCACGCCGTCTTCCTTGGTCACATCAAGCTTGACGCCGCGAACGGCATCGGCGCCGAACTGCTTGGCGAAATCGGCCTTCGTGCTGTCGAGCGCTTCCTGGTCGATATCGGCCAGCACCACGCAGGCACCTTCGCCGATCAGGCGGGCCGCCGTCGCGCGGCCGATGCCGCCGGCACCGCCAGTGACGAAGGCAACCTTGCCAGCCAGGCTCTTCGGCTTCGGCATGCGCTGAAGCTTGGCCTCCTCGAGCAGCCAGTATTCGATATCGAAGGCTTCCTGCTCAGGTAGGCCCTGGTACTCGGAGACGGTCGACGCGCCGCGCATGACGTTGATGGCGTTGACGTAGAACTCGCTGGCAATACGTGCCGTTGCCTTGTCGCGGGCAAAAGACAGCATGCCGACGCCGGGAATGAGGAAGATGACCGGGTTCGCGTCGCGCATAGCGGGCGAATTGTCATGCTTGCAGTCGTTGTAGTAGCGCGCGTAGTCGGCGCGGTAGTCTTCGAGCGCCTTATCAAGACCGGCAACGATCGCATCCACATCCGGCTTCGCCGGGTCGAAATCGATGATTAGCGGGCGGATCTTGGTGCGTAGGAAGTGGTCGGGGCAGCTGGTGCCGAGCGCGCCGAGCGGTGCCAAGTTCTTCGAGTTGACGAATTCAAGGACTGCGTCCTGATCATCGAAGTGGCCGAGCTTGCGTTCCGCCTTGCCGATGCGACCGCGGATTTCAGGCATCAGGCGGGCGGCGATGACGCGGCGCTGTTCGACGGCCAAGCTCTCAGTGGCGTTGCCACCGAAGATCGTCTTGCCTTCAGTCTTCTCGGCAAACCAGACGATCGCCTTGTTGATAATGTCGAGCGTCAGTTCGTAGCAAGCCTTGGCATCGTTGGCCCAGGTGAAGAGACCATGGCTTTCGAGCACGACACCCTTGGAATTCGGGTTCGCCTCGACGTAGGCCTCGAGGTCGAGGCCGAGCTGGAAGCCCGGGCGGCGCCACGGCAGCCAGCCGATGTCAGCACCAAAGATCTGCTGCGTCAACTCCTTGGAATTCTTCGAAGCGGCGATCGCGATGATCGCGTCAGGATGCATGTGGTCGACATGCGTGAAGGGCACGAAACCATGCAGCGGCGTGTCGATCGAGGCGGCGCGGCTGTTGAGGTTGTAGGTGCAATGAGGAAGGAAGCTGACCATCCGGTCTTCGTCTTCAACGCCCTTGTAGATGCCCTTCAGCGAATCCAGCTTGTCCTGATAGAGGGTGGCAAAGCCGTCGAGCTTGATGGTGCCGACGTCGCCGCCCGAACCCTTGACCCAGAGAACCTTGACTTTTTCGCCGGTCAGCGGGTCGGTTTCCATGACCTTGGCAGACGTGTTGCCGCCGCCATAGTTGGTGATACGCTTGTCAGCACCCAGCAGGTTCGAGCGATAGAGTAGCTTTCCAGGCTCATCCAGGCCTGCAGCGTACGAGTCATCCCAACGGTTATCCAGAAGCCGGACGGTTGCCGCCATGTCATCCTCCCATGTAGAATTCTTCAGAACGCGAAATGAGAAATGCGTCCTTTGCGTGGACGGTATCGCTCATCAAAAGCAGCGTTGTCAATCGAAAACGATCAAAATCGATTATGTTGCAACGCAATATGTAAAAATATGATCGTTTGTGATTGACACATTGTCACAACTGCGAAATAAACGATGCAGGAGGAACCCATGCACGAACGCGAACGCCATCGCATCATATTGAGCGCCGTACAGGAAAAATCGGTCGTGACGGTTCAGGATATTTCTGAGCTGACCGAGGCTTCCGAGGCGACGATCCGGCGCGATATCGCGGCGCTTCACGTGCAGGGAAAGATCCGGCGCGTGCGTGGTGGGGCAGAAGCCGTGCATCCGCCGCAGCTCGGCAATCTCGCCGGCAGACCTTTCCGAGTGTCAGAATCTGTCAATTCCGATAAAAAACGCGCAATTGCGCGCGCGGCCGTCGATCTCTGCGATCCTGGTGACGCCATCATCATAAACGGCGGAACGACCACCTTCCAGATGGTGCATTTCATGGCGGCGCATCGCATGCAGGTGATGACCAATTCGTTCGCGATCGCCGAACATCTGGTTAAGCACTCGAAGAACACGGTGACGGTTCCCGGCGGTGTGATCTATCGCGAGCAGAGCCTGATCCTGTCGCCTTTCGACAATGACGCGATCCGCAATTTCTATGCGCGGCGC
>NZ_DDHH01000094.1:51578-51889 GCF_002338015.1 Rhizobium sp. UBA1881 | reverse complement strand
GCGATCGACGTGATCGACGAAACCGGTGCGGCCCAGATGCTGCTGCCGCCGTCCAAGCGCCGCAAGCTGATCACCGAGAAGGAAATCGAGGCGACGATCGCCACGATGGCCCGCATCCCGCCGAAGAGCGTGTCGAAGGACGACGAAGCCGTTCTCGCCAATCTCGAGCAGGAACTGCGCTCGGTCGTCTACGGCCAGGATCTCGCCATCGAAGCGCTCTCGACCTCGATCAAGCTGGCCCGCGCCGGCCTGCGCGAACCGAACAAGCCGATCGGCTCTTACGTCTTCTCCGGCCCGACCGGCGTCGGCAA
>NZ_DDHH01000094.1:10535-51410 GCF_002338015.1 Rhizobium sp. UBA1881 | reverse complement strand
ACCGGCGTCGGCAAGACGGAAGTGGCAAAGCAGCTGGCCTCGTCGCTCGGCGTCGAGCTTCTGCGCTTCGACATGTCCGAGTACATGGAGCGGCACACGGTCTCGCGTCTGCTCGGCGCACCTCCCGGCTATGTCGGCTTCGACCAGGGCGGTCTCTTGACCGATGGCGTCGACCAGCATCCGCATTGCGTGGTTCTGCTCGACGAAATCGAAAAGGCTCATCCCGACATCTACAACATCCTGTTGCAGGTGATGGACCATGGCACGCTGACCGACCACAACGGCAAGAAGATCGACTTCCGCAACGTCATCCTGATCATGACGACCAATGCGGGCGCGTCGGAAATGGCAAAGGCCGCCTTCGGCTTCGGTTCGTCCAAGCGGACGGGCGAGGACGAGGAAGCGCTGAACCGCATCTTCACGCCGGAATTCCGCAACCGTCTCGACGCGGTCATCCCGTTCGCGCCGCTGCCGACAGTGGTCATCCACAAGGTCGTGCAGAAGTTCATCATGCAGCTCGAAGCCCAGCTTTCCGAGCGGAACGTCACCTTCGACCTGCACGAGGATGCGATTTCGTGGCTGGCCGAGAAGGGCTACGACGAAAAGATGGGCGCCCGCCCGCTGGCGCGCGTCATCCAGGACGTCATCAAGAAGCCGCTGGCCAACGAGATCCTCTTCGGCAAGCTGAAGAAGGGCGGCGTCGTCAACGTCACCGTCGGACCGAAGGAAGACGGCAAGCCGGGCATCATCCTGGAAGCCGTATCGGACACCGCGCCGATCAAGCCGAAGCCGGAAGCCGAAGTCGTGCACCCCGAGGTGGACGACGAGGATGACGGCGAGCTGAAGACGAAGGCCAAGGCCAAGAAGGCCACGGTCAAGAAGTCGAAGGCAGCGGTTGCCGAGCCCGAGGTCAAGAGCGCGCCGAAGAAAGGCGCGGTGCCGAGGGTACCGAAGAAGTAAGGCAAATAAAAAAGGCGGCTCCCGGGCCGCCTTTTTCATGTCTCGGAGGCTGTGCCTTCGACACGCGAAGGCTGGTCAGAGCGGTGCGTAGTCGATCTCGAGAAACTCTTCGACTTCAGGCACCCAATGGTCGCGGACAAAGGCCGTGTGTACGGGATGCTCGTTGTAAGCGTCGTATCCGGCCTGATTCTCGAACTCCATCGAAAAGCCGAAAGCGAAGCTGTTCTTGCGGCTGGTCTGCCGTAACTGCTCGAAGTTTCTCACACTTGGGATCGTGGTGAGCACGAGTGCTGCGTCAAGAAACGCCTTTTCCTCGGCGGATCCTTCCGCGTGCTTCAGCCGAAATGCCACGGTATGACGTATCATCGGTGTCCTCCTGATGTAGGTTCGTTCAGCCCAGTCGGCCTCATCAATCAAAGCTCGGCGTTGTCTATCGAAGCTCCGCTTTGATCTTCTCCGCATTCGCAGCCAGCACGGCGCCATCTTCCATCTGGCCGGAATGCGGCTTCAGCGCGATGCCTTCGTGGCGTGGGATGACGTGGAAGTGCAGGTGGAAGACCGTCTGGCCGGCGGCCGGCTCGTTGAACTGGCAGACGAAGACGCCGTCGGCATCGAAGGCTTCCTTCACCGCGTTGGCGATCGTCTGGACGACGGGGATGGTCTTGGCGAGTGCGGCCGGATCGGCGTCGAGGAGGTTGCGCGAGGCGGCCTTCGGCACGACGAGCACGTGGCCCGGCGCCTGCGGCATCACATCCATGAAGGCCAGCGTATGTTCGTCTTCGTAGACCTTGACCGAGGGGATCTCGCCACGCAGGATCTTGGCGAAGATGTTGTTGGTGTCGTAAGCCGCGCTCGTCATCTTATCTCTCCTGATGGTGTCGTCTTCGCGTAGCGCGGCTGAGGCGAGGGCGTCAATCCTCCTGTAGCCGCTCGCCGCGACGGAACGGGCTGTGCTCGCTCAAAATCTCGTTCATGTGCTCGACGTCGTCGCGCTCGCGGGCGAGATAATCGCCGATCGCCTGGCGAAGGCCGGCATGGGCGACATAGTGAGCTGAATGCGTTGTCACCGGCAGGTAACCTCGGGCGAGCTTATGCTCTCCCTGCGCGCCTGCTTCCACCCGCTTCAGCCCCTTGGCGAGCGCGAAATCGATCGCCTGGTGATAGCAGACCTCGAAATGCAGGAAGGGATGATCCTCGATGCAGCCCCAGTGCCGGCCGTAAAGCGTTTCGGAGCCGATGAAATTGATGGCGCCGGCGACGTAGCGGCCATTGTGCCTGGCCATGACAAGCAGGATATCCTCGGGCATGCGCTCGCCGATCAGCGAATAGAACTCCCGCGTCAGATAGGGCCGTCCCCATTTGCGGCTGCCGGTATCCATATAGAAGGCGAAGAACTGGTCCCAGATATCCTCGGTGAGGTCGCTTCCAGTCAGCCAGTCGATGCTGATGCCATTTTCGAGCGCCGCCCGGCGTTCCTTGCGCAGCGCCTTGCGTTTGCGCGAGGCGAGCGTCTCCAGGAATTCATCGTGATTGGCATAGCCTTCATTGATGAAGTGGAATTGCTGGTCGGTGCGGTGCAGATACTCCTCGCTCTCCAGCACCGCCATCTCGTCGTCGGGCACGAAGGTGATGTGCGCGGAGGAGACGCCGAGGCGACGCACGACTTCCTTCAGGCTTTCCGCCATCGCGTCCTGTACGGCGAGACGCGGATAATCCTCGGCGACCAGAAGGCGCGGGCCGGTGGCGGGCGTAAAGGGGATGGAGCATTGCAGCTTCGGATAATAGCGTCCGCCGGCGCGCTCGAAGGCGTCGGCCCAGCCATGGTCGAAGACATATTCACCGCGGCTGTGGTTCTTCAGATAGCCGGGCAAGGCGCCGACAAGGCGTCCGTCTTCCGTCTCGAGCAGCATGTGGTGCCCGAGCCAACCCGTCTCCGCCGTTGCCGACCCCGATTCCTCGAGCGACGACAGGAAGGCATGTGAGACGAAGGGATTGTAGGCGATCGATGTGCTTGATCGGGAAGCCCCGGCGAGCTTGGACCAGCTCTCCGGGGAAATCGCGGTGAAAGACCGCTCTATGCGGATTGAAAGTTCATCAGTCATGGAGCGAATGCGAGACCGTTTCAATGATTTGGGGGCATTGCCAGTCTGCGCATATCCTGATGAAAAAGCGAGGGCTTGTTGAAAAAGCGAGCGTCAAACGGACGCGCGCGGGTCGAAGCCCTCGAAGGTCATCTGGTCGGCGTTTTCGAAGGTATGCTTACGCGCCTTCTCGTCACGAACCGTCCAGGTGATGACGACGATGCCCTTTTCGCGCTCTGCCGTGATGAAGGGGTTGGGCAGGTCGGCATAGAAATAGGAAATGAAGTCGAGACCGTGTTTCATAGCCTTTTCATGGGCTTGGAACTCTTCCGGCTTGTTTCCGCCGGCCGTGAGCCCGATCGGGTAGGGAGCGTTCAGCGCCTTCAGTTCCTTCAATAGCCAATGGTCGAAGCTCATCAGCGCCACTTGGCCTTCATAGCCCTCAAGCTCTTCCAGCACCGCTTCGACGAAGCCTTCATCGTCGGTTTCGCGGCCCTTGAGCTCGATCACGAGCGGCACTTTTCCCTTCACAAGTTCGAGAAGTTGGCGCAGCGTCGGGATCTTGTCGGCCGTTCCGCCGACCGAGAGCATGCCGAGTTCCTTCGAGGTGCGCTCGCGCACATCGCCCTTGAGGTTGCAGAGGCGCTCGAGATTCTCATCGTGAAAGACGACAGGAACGCCATCCGAGGCGTAGTGCAGGTCGCACTCGATCGCAAAGCCGGCCTCGACCGCGCGCGAGAAGGCGGAAAGCGTGTTCTCCCACACGACCTTGTTCTGGTCGTGATAGCCGCGGTGGGCGACGGGACGTTCCTTAAGCCATGCTGCAGAGGTCATTACGCGATTTCCATGATGGCATCGATTTCGACGGCGGCATTCATCGGCAGCGCTGCCATGCCGACGGCGGCACGGGCATGCTTGCCGGCATCGCCTAGCACATTGGCGATCAGGTTCGATGCGCCGTTGATGACGAGGTGCTGTTCGACGAATTCAGGCACGGAGGCCACGAAGCCGTTCAGCTTGATGACGCGCTTGATGCGGCCGAGATCGCCGCCGAGGGCAGCACTTGCCTGCGCCAGGATGTTGATGACGCACAGTTCAGCGGCGCGCTGGCCCGTGGCGACGTCGACATTGCGGCCGAGGTGGCCGGTAACCGCGATCTTGCCGTCTTCGATCGGCAACTGGCCGGAGATGTGAAGTACGTTGCCCGAGATGACATAGGAAACGTAGTTGGCGGCGGGCGCGGCAGCCTGGGGCAGGGATATCCCCATCTCTTTGAGCCGTGCTGCGATCTGATCGGACATTTTTCTCTCCGCTTTTGTTGTGAATAGTTCTAAAACTATGCATCTGGGCTTGAATCAATTTTGTGACACGATCGAGCCTCGATTTAGCCGGATGCGTTCTTATAACATCGTTGGTGAGTCCAACAGGAGATTATCAATGGTCCGATCGAGTCTTGCCGCGCTGTTGCTTGCAGGCGTTTCGGCAACCGCTCATGCGGCGACACCCGCAGCCGGCGCAGTGATGGCCACGGGCCTGATCGCGCATCGGGCGATCTACGATCTGGAACTGAAGGATGCGTCGGAGCGCTCCGGCATTTCGGGCATGTCCGGCCGCATGGTCTACGAGTTCGACGGCGATTATTGCACCGGCTACACCACGAAGTTCCGCTTCGTGACGCAGATCGATACCGGCGATGCCGTGCGCGTCAGCGATCAGCAGACCAATACGTTCGAGAACCTGAAGGACCGCAAGTTCACCTTCGACACCAAGTCGTTTACCGACGACCAGCTCGACAAGGAAGTGAACGGCGCGGCTCAGGATCAGGCCGACGGAACCAAGGTCGATCTGAAGCAGCCGTCAAGCAAGGAGCTGCAGCTGGCCGCCAGCCGCTTCCCCACCGAGCACATGATGGATGTCATCAAGAACGCCAAGGCCGGCACCCGCCTGTTCGAAGCCCGCGTCTTCGATGGCTCCGACGATGGCGACAAGGCGCTGGCCACGACAACGGTTGTCGGCAAGGCCGTGACACCTGTCAGCGTCGAGGCCGATGCCGGCAACGCAGGCGCCTTTTCCAAGACGAGCTTCTGGCCGGTCACCATCTCCTACTTCAACGAAAACACCAAGACCGACGCTCTTCCGGTCTATCGCATGTCGTTCAAGCTCTATGAGAATGGCATCACGCGCGATCTGACGATGGATTACGGTGACTTCGTGCTCACCGGCAAGCTGTCGAAACTCGAGCTTCTCGATGCGAAAACGTCGCCTGTAAGTAATTGCACGCGTTGAAAGATTTGGACGTATTAGCGTGACACGGTATGCAAAGCGACTCGCTCTGTGCTAGACATCGCTCGACAGTGAGCGTTGACGGCAAGCGGAGTGCGTATATTGCCAGGCTTTAGAGTATCGATCGTGGCCTTGATGGCCTTGGCTGCCGCCATTGGGGCGGCGGCGTTTTCCAGTTCGATCTCCGCGGCCGATTGCGGTTCGACCGCTTCGGCGGGCATCGATTGGGGTGGCTGCACCAAGAAGAACCTGATGCTGCAGGACGGCGATTTCCAGAAGGGAAACCTCGCCGATGCCGATTTCACGCTGACCAATCTCAGCCACAGCAATCTCGCCTCCGCCAACCTGGAGAAGGCGACCCTGGTGCGCACCTGGTTCACCGGCTCCGACCTGACCAAGGCCAACTTCTCCAAGGTCGAGGCCTATCGCTCCGGCTTCGAGGGCGTAAAGGCCGAGGGTGCCAATTTCTCGGGCGCGGAGTTGCAGCGAGCCAATTTCAGCGGCGCAACGCTGAAGGGCGTCAATTTCGAAAAGGCCGAACTCAGCCGCGTGAACTTCAAGGGCGCGGATGTAACGGGCGCGAATTTCTCGCTCACCAACCTGTCGCGCGCTGACCTCAGCGGCGCCACCTTTACCGGCCCGCTCTCTTTCGATCGCGCCTTCCTGTTCCTGACGAGAATAAGCGGACTGGATCTGTCCCAGGCAACCGGCCTCGACGAGGCGCAGGTGGCACTAGCCTGCGGCGATTCGAAGACCAAGCTGCCCCAGGGCATGGCGACGCCGACAAGCTGGCCCTGCGACGCCGACTGATCCAACCAGGCGTCGGGAATGTGCCTAAAGGCCGGGCATAGCGGTTATTTTACCGATAAGGCTTGATTTTCCGGGGCGGGGAGGGTATGGCCCCCGCATTCCACACGTAAGGCATGGGATTGTCCGGGAGAAATCCGGATCGTTCCGCCCGGTGGCATTCTCGAAGAGAGTGCTGTTCGCCTTGCGGAGGTTCAACCGGAAAAGGATAACAAGGCATGGCATTGCCCGATTTTTCTATGCGCCAGCTGCTTGAAGCAGGCGTCCACTTCGGCCACCAGACTCACCGCTGGAACCCGAAGATGAAGCCGTACATTTTCGGCGATCGTAACAACATCCACATCATCGACCTCGCACAGACGGTTCCGCTTCTGTCGCGCGCTCTGCAGGCTGTTTCCGACACCGTAGCCCGTGGCGGCCGCGTTCTGTTCGTTGGCACCAAGCGCCAGGCTTCCGAGCTCATCGCTGACTCGGCCAAGCGTTCCGCTCAGTACTACGTCAACTCGCGTTGGCTCGGCGGCATGATGACCAACTGGAAGACGATTTCGAACTCGATCCAGCGTCTGCGCAAGCTCGACGAGATCCTGTCTTCGGAACAGTCCGGCTACAACAAGAAAGAGCGCCTGAACCTCGAGCGCGAGCGCGAAAAGCTCGACAAGGCTCTCGGTGGTATCAAGGACATGGGCGGCACGCCGGACCTGATGTTCATCATCGACACCAACAAGGAAAAGATCGCGATCGACGAAGCCAAGCGCCTCGGCATCCCGGTTGTCGCGATCATCGACTCGAACTGCGACCCGGATCTGATCGACTATCCGATCCCCGGCAACGACGACGCTTCGCGCGCCATCGCTCTTTACTGCGACCTGATCTCGCGCGCTGCCATCGACGGTATCGCTCGTCAGCAGAGCTCGTCGGGCCGTGACCTCGGTGCATCGATCGAAGCTCCGGCTGAGCCGGCGCTCGAAGGCGAAGCCGAAGCCTGATAAAAGAAGCAGGCGGATCAAATGGTCCGCCATGCTTTCCAGAGATTGGGAAAAGGCCGCTCGCGACTTTCATGAAGTTGGGCGGCCTTGACCATTTCAGGCGAGGGGAAAAAGTCTCTCGCCATTTGAGTTTCGTTATGACGCGTCATTCATCACGCTGTCATACATACAGGTACATTTCGTGCCTCAATCCGGTGCCGCACCGCTTTAGCGGGCCACCGTTTGAACCGACAAGAGGAAGCTTATGACCGAGATTACGGCTGCACTGGTGAAGGAACTGCGCGAGAAGTCCGGCGCAGGCATGATGGACTGCAAGAAGGCGCTGGTGGAAAACAACGGCGACATCGAAGCATCGATCGACTGGCTCCGCGCAAAGGGCATCTCGAAGGCCGACAAGAAGGCTGGTCGCGCTGCTGCTGAAGGCCTCGTTGCCATCGCCGGCGCCGGCCACAAGGCTGTTGTCGTCGAGCTCAACTCGGAAACCGACTTCGTTGCCCGTAACGACGCCTTCCAGGATCTGGTTCGTGGCATCGCCAACGTTGCCCTGACGACCGACGGTTCGGTTGAAGCCATCTCGGCTGCGACCTACCCGGCATCCGGCAAGCCGGTCGCCGACACCATCAAGGACGCGATCGCCACCATCGGCGAAAACATGACGCTGCGTCGCTCTGCCAAGCTCGAAGTCGAGCATGGCGTTGTTGCGACCTACATCCACAACGCTGCCGGTGACGGCATCGGCAAGCTCGGCGTTCTGGTTGCCCTGAAGTCGGAAGGCGACAAGGCTGTCCTGACCTCGATCGGTCGCCAGGTTGCCATGCACATTGCTGCGACCAACCCGCTCGCGATCCGCGCTGAAGAAGTCGACGCTACCGTTGCAGAACGCGAACGCAACGTCTTCATCGAGCAGGCTCGCGAATCCGGCAAGCCGGAAGCCATCATCGAAAAGATGGTCGACGGCCGCATGCGCAAGTTCTTCGAAGAAGTTGCTCTTCTCTCGCAGGCTTTCGTCATCAACCCCGACCTGACGGTCGGTGCTGCTGTTGAAGCCGCTGCCAAGGAAGCTGGCGCCAAGATCGAAGTCGTCGGCATGGCGCGCCTCCTGCTCGGCGAAGGCGTCGAGAAGGAAGAGAGCGATTTCGCTGCTGAAGTGGCTGCTGTCGCCAAGAGCTGATCGTCCTATATATGTGAAAACAGAAGGGCATCGCGTGACAACGCGGTGCCCTTCGTGTATCCGGCACTCAGCGGTAATATACGAGGAGCCAAGATGTCGTCAGAGCCTGTCTACAAACGTGTTCTACTCAAGGCTTCCGGCGAAGCCCTCATGGGCAGCCAG
Organism: Rhizobium sp. UBA1881; assembly: GCF_002338015.1. NCBI lineage: Bacteria > Pseudomonadati > Pseudomonadota > Alphaproteobacteria > Hyphomicrobiales > Rhizobiaceae > Rhizobium > Rhizobium sp. UBA1881. Next base: position 42,960 of record NZ_DDHH01000094.1, on the reverse strand, counting down.
GGATTTGGAATCGATGTAGCGGTGGCCGACCGCATTGCGGCCGACATAGCCGAAGCGCGGCAGATGGGTGTGGAAGTCGGCGTGGTCGTCGGCGGCGGCAACATCTTCCGCGGCGTGGCCGTCGCTTCCAAGGGCGGTGACCGCGTCACGGGCGACCACATGGGCATGCTCGCGACCGTCATCAACGCGCTGGCGCTGGCGACCTCGTTGCGCAAGCTCAACATCGACACGGTGGTGCTGTCGGCGATCGCCATGCCGGAGATCTGCGAGAGCTTCTCGCAGCGCGCGACGCTTTATCATCTTTCGCTGGGCCGTGTGGTGATCTTCGCCGGTGGTACAGGTAACCCGTTCTTCACGACCGACTCGGCCGCAGCCCTGCGCGCCGCCGAAATGGGCGCCGAGGCGATCTTCAAGGGTACCCAGGTCGACGGCATCTACTCCGCCGACCCGAAGAAGGTGCCCGATGCCACGCGCTTCGACCAGCTGACGCACAAGGAAGTGCTCGACAAGGGCCTCGCCGTCATGGACGTTGCGGCGGTCGCGCTGGCACGCGAAAATTCCATTCCGATCATCGTCTTCTCGATCCACGAGAAGGGCGGTTTTGCTGAAATCCTCCGGGGCGGCGGTCTGAAGACCATCGTTACCGACAACTGACAGAGTGGCGGCGCCCAAAGCGCGCCGCAGCTTCTACCGAGACGGGAGCACTGCTATGAGTGAAGGCATCGACATCAACGATATCAAGCGCCGCATGGATGGCGCGATCAACGCGTTCAAGAGCGATATCGCATCGCTGCGCACCGGTCGCGCATCGGCGAACATTCTCGACCCGGTCACGGTCGAAGCCTATGGTTCGCGCGTGCCGCTCAACCAAGTCGCGAACGTGACAGTACCGGAGCCGCGCATGCTCGGCATTTCGGTCTGGGACAAGTCTATGGTCGGCGCTGTCGATCGTGCGATCCGCGAAGCCAATCTCGGCCTCAACCCGATCGTCGACGGCCAGAATCTGCGCATTCCGCTGCCCGAACTCAACGAAGAGCGCCGCAAGTCGCTCGTCAAGGTCGCACACGACTATGCCGAGAAAAGCAAGGTTGCGATTCGCCATGTTCGCCGTGACGGCATGGACGGCCTTAAGAAAGCCGAAAAGGACGGTGTCATAGGGCAAGACCTGAGCCGCTCGCAGTCGGATCGTGTGCAGAAGATGACAGACGACACGATTTCTGAGGTCGACCGCTTGCTTGGCGAGAAGGAAAAGGAAATCATGCAGGTCTAAGGCGCAAAGCGCCTGCGCCTTGGACCTTAAAAACCGGACGGGAAATGTTGGAAAGAACATTTGTGACTGTGCCAGAACACGTTGCCATCATCATGGATGGCAACGGTCGATGGGCAAAGCAGCGGGGGTTGCCGCGCACCATGGGGCATCGCAAGGGCGTTGACGCCGTGCGTGAGACCGTGCGCGCAGCGGGCGACATCGGGGTCAAGTATCTCACCCTTTTCGCCTTCTCGTCGGAGAACTGGCGCCGTCCGGAAACCGAGGTGTCGGACCTTTTGGGCCTGCTGAAGGCATTCATCCGCCGCGACCTCGCCGAACTGCACAAGCAGAACGTGCGCGTGAAGATCATCGGCGATCGCCACAGCCTGCAGAACGACATTCTCGATCTGCTGATCGACGCCGAAGAGACCACCAAAGCCAACACGGCGCTCACGCTGATTATCGCCTTCAACTACGGCTCGCGCGATGAGATCGCCCGCGCCATGGCAAGCCTTGCACGCGATGTCGAGCAGGGGCGGCTGCGCTCGCAGGATATTACGCCGGCGCTCATCAATGCCCGGCTGGACACGGCAGGCATTCCCGATCCGGACCTCATCATCCGCACCAGCGGCGAAGAGCGCCTGTCGAACTTCCTGCTTTGGCAGGCCGCCTATTCGGAATTCATCTTCATTCCCGATTACTGGCCGGATTTCAGCCGCGAGACGCTTTACGCGGCGCTCGAGACCTTCGCTTCCCGCAACCGCCGCTTTGGTGGTCTGGTCGCCGAAACCGCGGCGGCGGTGGGAACCTGATGCAACGCGAACTGCAGCTTCGTATCATCTCGGGCATCATCCTCGCCGTCATCGTGCTTGCCGCGACGTGGTATGGCGGGCTCGCTTTCAGCCTGCTGTCGGCCCTGATCGGGCTTTTGATCTATCATGAGTGGTCGACGATCACCCGCCTTGCCACCGAGCAGCCGGTTGCCAATGCGATCGGCTGGATCGGGCAGGCGGCGATCGCCGTTGCTGTTGTATCCGGTACTGTCGGCTACTCGCTGATCCTTCTCGTGTTGTTCTTCGCCATCGCTGTCGGCTTTGTCGTCACCCGTGGCGTGTCGCGCTGGTTCCCGGCGGGGATTGTCTATGCCGGGCTGACGGGGATTGCGCTCGCGAATATTCGCGGCAGCGATGCAGCCGGCCTGCACGCGATGCTCTTCGTCTTCGCCGTCGTCTGGGCAACCGACATTCTGGCCTACTTCATCGGCCGCGCCATCGGTGGGCCGAAGCTGGCGCCAAGGATCTCGCCCGGCAAGACATGGTCGGGTGCGATCGGTGGCGCCGTCTGCGCGGTCATTGCCGGTGTGCTGGTGGCCTACGCGGCATTTCCCGATGGCATTGCATTAGCGGCCTTCGTGGCCCTCGTGCTGTCCGTCTGCAGCCAGTCTGGCGACCTCTTCGAATCCTTCATCAAGCGCCGCTTCGGCGTAAAGGATTCGAGCCATCTCATTCCGGGGCATGGCGGGGTCATGGACCGGGTTGACGGGCTCATTTTCGCCTGTTTTGCGGCGTTCTTGCTTGCCGGGCTTTTTTCGCTGATAAAGGGCGGAGAAATGGCGTCGCTGGGCGCAGCCTTGTTCGGCGGATAATGTCGATAGAGGCTGACGGAAGGATTTTATGGCAGGCTTGACCGAAATTTTTGGGTTTCTGACGGGATATATCGTTCCTTTCGTGCTCGTGCTTTCTCTTTTGGTGTTCGTGCACGAGATGGGGCATTACCTCGTCGGTCGCTGGAGCGGCATCCGCATTCTGGCGTTTTCGGTCGGGTTTGGTCCCGAACTGCTAGGCTTCACCGACAAGCATGGAACGCGCTGGAAGCTCTCGCTGATCCCGCTTGGCGGCTATGTCCGGTTTTTCGGTGACGAGGATGCGTCGAGCAAGCCGGATGAGGGCAAGCTCGCGCAGATGTCGGACGAAGAGCGTGCGCGGTCCTTTGCCGGCGCCAAGCTCTGGAAGCGCGCGGCAACCGTCGCCGCCGGCCCGATCGCCAATTTCATCCTGGCAATCGCCATCTTCACCGTCCTGTTTTCGATCTACGGCCGCTCGGTCGCCGATCCCGTCGTGGCTGAGGTCAAGCCGGGTAGCGTTGCTGCCACGGCCGGCGTCGTGCCGGGCGACCTCCTGATCGCGATCGACGGCTCGAAGGTGCAGACTTTCGACGATGTGCGCCGCTACGTCAGCATCCGCCCGATGCAGAAAATCGTCGTCACGATCGAACGCAACGGCGAGAAGATCGATGTGCCGATGGTGCCTGAACGCACCGAGATGACCGACCAGTTCGGTAACAAGATCGAGATCGGCCTGATCGGCATTGTCACCAATCAGGACGTCGGACACTTCCGCCAGCAGACGTACACGCCGCTTGAAGCGCTGCATGAGGGAACGCTGCAGACCTGGCATATCGTCACCGGTACCTTCAAATATATCGGCAATCTGGTCTCCGGCTACATGAAGCCTGACCAGCTCGGTGGCCCGATCCGTGTCGCGCAGGCATCCGGCCAGATGGCGACGCTGGGCGTTGCAGCTTTGCTTCAGCTGGCTGCTGTATTGTCTGTTTCTATCGGATTACTCAACCTGATGCCGGTTCCGGTACTTGATGGCGGCCATCTGATGTTCTATGCGATTGAAGCAGTGAGGGGAAAGCCGTTGGGATCGTCGGCACAGGAAGTTGCGTTTCGCATCGGACTGGCCATGGTTCTGAGCCTGATGGTTTTTGCCACGTGGAACGATATTAGTGCTCTGATCGGCTGATTGCGGGACGAGGGAAAATTACGATTTATTTACGATGTTTCAAAGCTGTAGTGGCGAAAGCGTCACGCTTTGAAATGAAGTAAACAGAAATTAACTAGCTCCCTTGCTTGTATATCAAAAGCGGGTAAAACGACACACGTGACCGGAATCGGGGGACGCCTGGTGATGGGGACGAGAAAAAAGGTAATGGGTGAAATGAAGGCTGGTTCAAGATTTTTGAACGCAGTATCGGCGGTTGCGCTGTCTGCAGGTATCGTTGCGTCGGGAGCGGGTGCGACAGTGTTCATCTCGGCTTCTGCTGCCGAGGCTGCAGTCATTCAGCGTGTTGACGTTCGTGGTGCAAACCGCGTCGGTGCCGAAGCTGTGCGGTCCAACCTCACGATCCAGCCCGGCAAGAGCTTCTCCAATACCGACATCGACGACTCCGTAAAGCAGCTCTACGACACGGGCTACTTCTCCGACGTCAAGATTTCCGTTTCCGGCAGCACGCTGGTGGTCAATGTTGAGGAAGCTCAGCTGATCAACCAGGTCGTGTTCAACGGCAACCGCAAGATCAAGGACGACAAGCTCTCGGCAGTGGTCAAGACGCAGTCCTCCGGCGCCTACAACGAAACGCAGATCCAGGCCGACATTCAGGCCATCAAGGATGCCTACGCGGCGACCGGCCGCAATGAAGTCGACGTAACGACGCAGGTCGTTCCGCTCGGTCAGGGTCGCGTCAACCTCGCATTCGTCATCAATGAGGGCGACCGCACGAAGATCGATTCGATCAACTTCGTCGGCAACAACGCCTATAGCTCTGGCCGTCTCGCATCGGTCATCGCCACCAAGCGAAGCAACTTCCTGTCCTTCCTGACCCGCAAGGACGTCTACAGCGCTGACAAGCTGCATGCAGACGAAGAAGCGCTCCGCCAGTTCTATTACAACCGTGGTTACGCCGACTTCCGCATCGTGTCTTCCGACGCGGCGTTTGACGAGACGACCAACAAGTACACGCTGACCTTCAACATCGAAGAAGGCCCGCGCTACGATTTCGGCGCAATCTCCGTTCAGTCCACCGTTCAGGGTGTCGATGGCGCGCAGCTTCAGGGTCTCGTTCGCACCCATGAAGGCCAGGTCTACAACGCCAAGGAAGTTCAGAAGTCGATGGAAGCGATTTCGGATCAGGTGGCTTCGGCCGGCTATCCGTTCGCCCGCGTCACGCCTCGTGGCAACCGCGACCTCAACAACAACACCATCGGCGTCGAATACCTCGTCGACCAGGGCGAAAAGGCCTACGTCGAGCGTATCGAAATCCGCGGCAACAGCCGCACGCGCGACTATGTCATCCGTCGCGAGTTCGACATGAGCGAAGGCGACGCCTTCAATCAGCAGATGATCACCAAGGCCAAGCGTCGCCTTGAGGCTCTCGGCTACTTCTCGACCGTCAACATCTCGACCCAGCCCGGCAGTTCGCCGGACCGCGTCGTCGTTGTCGTCGACGTCCAGGACCAGGCAACCGGTTCATTCGGTATCGGCGCGGGTTACGCTGCCGGCGGCGACGGCCTGCTGCTCGAAGCCTCGATCGAAGAAAAGAACTTCCTCGGACGCGGCCAGTACATCAAGGTGTCTGCCGGTGGTGGTCAGGAAGGTTCGCGTACCTACGGCCTGAACTTCACCGAGCCTTACTTCCTCGGTTATCGTCTGGCTGTCGGCTTCGACATCAACCACAGCGAGACGTCGAGCAACGACAACTACGACTACGAAGAAAACAACGTCGTTCTGCGCGCGACTGCGCCGATCACCGAAGATCTGGCGACGACGTTCCGCTACAACTACAAGCAGATGAAGTACGATCCGTCGGGATCGCTCGCTGATCTGTCCACGCCATACCAGGACCTCGTCAACAACAGCCCGTGGGTAAAGTCGTCTGTTTCGCAGACGCTGACCTACAACACGCTCGACGACATGGTTCTGCCGCGTGAAGGTATCTACGCCAGCCTGACGCACGAAATCGCCGGCCTCGGCGGTGACTCGCAGTTCTACAAGATCTACGGCAAGGCGCGCTATTTCCACACGCTTGCTGACGACGCCGACATCATCGGCTCGGTTGCCGGTTCTGCCGGTTACGTCGTCGGCTTCGGCAAGGATCTGCATGTCTTCGATCAGTTCACGCTGACGAACGGCGACATCCGCGGCTTCGAGAACAAGGGTATCGGCCCGCGCATCGGCGGTGGTCCGGATGATCCGCTCGGCGGCACCACCTACTTCACGGTTTCGGCCGAAGCATCGTTCCCGCTCCCGGCTTTCCCGCGTGACTTCGGTCTGCGTGGCGCCGTGTTCGCTGATGCTGGTACGCTCTTCGGCAACAAGGTCAGTGCCGGTGCTGGCGAATTCGTGAACGGCGAAGATGCTTCGCTGCGCGCTTCGGTCGGTGTCGGTATCGTCTGGAACTCGCCGTTCGGCGCTCTGCGCGTCGACTACGCGATCCCGGTCCTGAAGGAAGACTACGACAAGGTTCAGCACTTCAAGTTTGGCATCAACAACCAATTCTGATATCGGCAGTCCGGAACCGTAAAATCGAATTCCGTTCTGGAGATTTGCCGATGGAGCAAACCTATTTCTTTCCGCCCCATGACGGTGTGAAGCTCTCGGAGCTAGCGCAATTTCTTGGGGCGGAGCTTGCTGACCCCAAACATGCCGACATCGTGATCCGTTCCGTTTCGCCCGTAAGCCGGGCGAAGGCGGGCGATCTCTGTTACGTCATTTCCAAGAAGAGCAAGGACGAACTCGTCACGTGCGAGGCGTCCGCTGTGCTGGTGAGTTCGGCATTGCAGTCGATCGTGCCGGCGCATGTGCCTGTTCTCGTGTCGAAAAACGCCCATGCCGCGTTCGCGATGGCTGGTGGGATGCTCTATCCGAGCGCCCTGACGCCTCAGCGTTTGCGCTCTGCGAGCGCGGATGTTTCCGACCGTGCGTCCGTCGATCCGACGGCCAGACTTGAAGCAAATGTCGAGATCGAGCCGTTCGCCGTCATCGGCGCTCATGCGGAGATCGGTGAGGGCACGCGCATCGGCGCCGGCGCCGTCATCGGGCCAGGCGTCAAGATCGGTCGTGATTGCACGATCGCCAGCGGCGCCAGCATCCTGTGCTCGCTGGTGGGCAATCGCGTGATCATCCACAACGGCGCTCGTATCGGCCAGGACGGCTTCGGATACGCGCCGGGTCCTCGTGGCATGATCAAGATCGTGCAGATCGGCCGCGTCATCCTGCAGGATGACGTCGAGGTCGGCGCCAACACGACGATCGATCGCGGCACGATGGATGACACTGTTATCGGCGAGGGGACAAAGATCGACAACCTCGTCCAGATTGGCCACAATGTTCGCATTGGCCGTTACTGCGCTGTTGTCTCGCAGGTCGGCATCGCCGGAAGCGCCATTATCGGCGATGGCGTGCAGATCGGTGGTCATTCCGGCATTCGAGGCCATATAACAATTAACGACGGTGCCCAGATCGCTGCCATGAGCGGCGTAGTGTCCGACATCCCCGCCGGGGAGCGCTACGGCGGCATACCTGCACGGCCGGCGCATGACTTTTTGCGCGAAGTCGCGGCAGTCATGATGCGGACGACGGGCCCCAAGAAAACGGGAGAAAAGAATGGCTGAAGAAGTCAAGAAGTCGCTTTCCTCGGCTGACATCATCGAAATCATGAAGTTGCTGCCGCATCGCTATCCGTTCCTGCTGGTCGACAAGATCATCGACATCGACGGCGATGATTCAGCGATCGGCATCAAGAACGTGACGGCTAACGAACCGCATTTCACCGGGCACTTCCCGGAGCAGCCGATCATGCCAGGCGTCCTGCTGGTCGAAGGCATGGCCCAGACGGCCGGCGCGATCTGTGCGAAGAAAGAGGGCGAAAGCGGCAATCTGGTCTACTTCATGACCATCGACAACGCCCGTTTCCGCAAGCCTGTGGTTCCTGGCGACCGGGTGGAGTACCATGTCGTCAAGCAGAAGCAGCGTGGCAACATCTGGAAGTTCCACTGTGATGCGAAGGTCGATGGAGCGCTGGTCGCCGAAGCCGATATTGGCGCGATGATCGTGCGCAAGGATCACGCATGAGCACGATCGCAGCCAGTGCCAGCATTCACCCGATGGCAGTCGTCGAAGACGGCGCCGTGATCGGCGAGAACGTCAAGATCGGTCCGTTTTGCCACGTCGGTCCGCGGGTCGTGCTCGGCGACAACACCGAAATGCTTGCCCATTCCATCGTCAGCGGCATCACCACGCTCGGCAAGGGATGCCGGATTTTCCCGATGGCTGTCATCGGCGGCGATCCGCAGAGCGTCCATCATGGCGGCGAAGAGACGACGCTGACGGTCGGCGACAATTGCACGATGCGCGAAGGTGTGACGATCAACACCGGTACCGCCGATTTCGGCGGCAAGACAATCGTTGGCAACAACAATCTGTTTCTCGCCAATTCGCACATCGCCCATGATTGCCGCGTCGGCAACCACGTCATCATGTCGAACAACGTGATGCTGGCCGGTCATGTCGTGATCGAGGACCGCGTGATCCTCGGCGGCGGTTGCGCCGTGCATCAGTTCACCCGCGTTGGCCGTCATGCTTTCGTCGGCGGTCTGTCGGCCGTGAGCTACGACGTCATTCCGTATGGCATGCTGAACGGCAATCCCGGTCTTCTCGGCGGCCTCAACGTCGTCGGCATGACGCGCGCAGGCATTGATCGCGCGACCATCCATATCGTGCGCCGTGCCTACAAGGCGATCTTCGAGACCGAAGGCAATCTGCGCGACAACGCCGCCGCCATCCGCGAGGAATTCGCCGATTGCGAGCAGGTCGTCCAGATCCTCGATTTCATTGCCGCCGAAAGCGACCGCGCGCTCTCTTCTCCGACGCGGGGACAGAAGGGATAAACCTTGTCTCCAACAAGTGACACGGCAAAAGGCCGCCTGGCGATCATCGCTGGCAGCGGCTTTCTGCCGTCCTATGTCGCCGAGGCTGCAAAGAGCGCCGGTGAAAACCCGCTGATCATCGCGCTGAAGAACGAGACTGACCGCTCATGGGAAGGTTTCGAGCACGCCATTGTCGGCGTCGGCGATTTCGCCGCCATCGACGGCATGCTGGATAGCCATAGCATCGACCGTGTCGTCATGTCCGGCGCGGTCCGCCGGCGCCCGGAATGGCGCGAGGTTCGCCCGACGCTGAAGACGCTCGCAAGCATTCCCTCGACCATCCGCACCCTGCTGTCTGGCGGCGATGACACCGTGCTGCGCATGGTGATCGGGCTGATCGAAAAGAATGGCCGTCGCGTCATCGGTGTACAGGAAATCGCACCGGATCTTCTGGCCGCCGTCGGTCCACTCGGCGCTGTCGCTCCATCATCCGAAGACGTCAAGGATATCGCCAAGGCGGGTTCGGCAGCCGACGCGCTCGGCCGGCTGGATGTCGGGCAGGGCGCCGTCTCGGTTGGTGGTCGCATCGTGGCGCTCGAGGGTGTCGAGGGCACGGACAGCATGTTGCAGCGGGTGGCCGATCTGCGCGCCGCCGGCCGCATTTCCGCGCGCCGGCGTGGTGTTCTGGTCAAGCTCTGCAAGCCGCAGCAGGACCTGCGCGCCGATCTTCCGTCGATCGGCATCTCGACCATCGAGAATGCCAGCAAGGCCGGCCTGGCGGGTGTGGCGATCGAGGCTGGGCGCGCGCTGATCCTGGATCGCCCGGCAGTCATATCGGCGGCAAAGGAAGCCGGTATCTTCGTCTGCGGTCTGGATCGTGGATTGCCATCCTGGGGGCTTGAATGAGCGTGCGTGCATTGAAGGTCGCGATCATCGCGGGTGAAGTCTCCGGTGATCTTTTGGCGGCCGATCTGATCACCGCGCTGAAGCAGCAATATGCGGGCCCGGTGGAACTCATCGGTGTCGGCGGCGAAGGGTTGCAGGCGCAGGGCCTGACATCGCTGTTTGATTTCTCCGAGCTGTCGATCATGGGTATCACCCAGGTTCTCGCCAAGCTGCCGACGCTGATCAAACGCATCCGCCAGACCGCGGCCGCCGTCATCGCCGCCAAGCCCGATGTGCTCGTCATTGTCGACAGCCCCGATTTCACCCACCGTGTCGCCAAGCGCGTGCGCACGGCGCTGCCTGATCTGCCTGTCGTCAACTACGTCTGTCCGAGCGTCTGGGCGTGGAAGGAATACCGCGCGCAGCGCATGCTGCCCTATATCGACCATGTGCTGGCTGTGCTGCCCTTTGAGCCCGAGGTGATGCGCAAGCTGGGCGGTCCGCCGACAAGCTATGTCGGCCATCGCCTGACTGCTGATGTCGATGTTCTTGCGACCCGCAAGGCGAGGGCGGCAAGCAAGCCGCGCCCGGCAAACGAGCCGAAGACGATCATGCTCTTGCCGGGCTCGCGCGGATCCGAGATCACGAAGCTCTTGCCCTATTTCGGCGACGCGGTGGCCGAGCTCTCCGCCCGCAACGAAGGCATGCGCTTTGTGCTGCCGACGGCGCCGCGCCGCGAGGCCATGGTCCGCGAAATCATCAAGGACTGGCCGGTCAAGCCCGACGTGGTGACAGGCAAGGACGACAAGTGGAAAGCCTTTGCCGAGGCCGACGCCGCCATGGCCGCATCCGGCACTGTCATCCTGGAGCTGGGGCTTGCGGGTGTGCCCACGGTCTCGGCTTATAAGGTCGATTGGATCATCAAGCTGATGACCGGCAAGATCAAGATATGGACGGCGGCGATCCCGAATCTCGTCGCGGACTACGCTGTTGTGCCCGAATATATCAACGAGGTCGTGCGCGGCGCGAGTTTCACGCGCTGGGTCGAGAAGCTGTCATCCGACACATTGCCGCGACGCTCGATGATAGAAGGTTACGATCTCGTCTGGGAGCGGATGCAGACCGAAAAGCCGCCCGGCGTCCACGCCGCGGAAATCGTGCTTGATGTCCTGAAAAACAAAAAACCCGGTCAGAACTGACCGGGTTTCTTTTTGAGCTTCGATGCGTCGAGATTAACGCTTGGAAACCGGAACGTAGTCGCGCTGCGCTTCGCCGATGTAGAGCTGGCGCGGACGGCCGATACGCTGCTGCGGATCTTCGATCATTTCGTTCCACTGCGCGATCCAGCCGACGGTGCGGGCAAGGGCGAACAGAACGGTGAACATGGTCGTGGGGAAGCCGAGAGCCTTGAGCGTGATACCCGAATAGAAGTCGATGTTCGGATAGAGCTTCTTTTCGATGAAGTATGGATCGGTCAGCGCGATGCGCTCGAGTTCCATGGCGACGTCGAGCAACGGATCGTCCTTGATGCCGAGCTCGCCGAGCACTTCATGCGTCGTCTTCTGCATGATCTTGGCGCGCGGGTCGTAGTTCTTGTAGACGCGGTGGCCAAAGCCCATCAGGCGGAACGGATCGTTCTTGTCCTTGGCGCGGGCGATGTACTCGGGGATCCGGTCAACCGTGCCGATTTCCTGCAGCATGTTGAGCGCTGCTTCGTTGGCGCCGCCGTGAGCCGGGCCCCAGAGGCAGGCAATGCCGGCCGCGATGCAGGCGAACGGGTTTGCACCCGAGGAGCCGGCGAGACGGACGGTGGACGTCGAAGCGTTCTGCTCGTGGTCGGCGTGCAGGATGAAGATGCGGTCCATGGCGCGGGCAAGCACCGGATTGACCACATATTCCTCGCAAGGAACGGCAAAGCACATGCGCAGGAAGTTTGACGCATAGTCGAGGTCGTTCTTCGGGTAAACGAAGGGCTGGCCGATGTGGTACTTGTAGGCCATGGCGGCGATCGTCGGCATCTTGGCGATCATGCGCAGCGAAGCGACCATGCGCTGGTGCGGATCGGTGATGTCGGTGCTGTCGTGGTAGAAGGCCGACAGAGCGCCGACGCAGCCACACATGACGGCCATCGGATGCGCGTCACGGCGGAAGCCAGTGAAGAAGCGGCTCATCTGCTCGTGCACCATTGTGTGGTGCGTCACGCGATGGTCGAAGTCCTTCTTCTGCGCAGACGTCGGCAGTTCGCCGTAGAGAAGCAGGTAGCAGACTTCTAGAAAGTCGCCCTGTTCGGCCAACTGCTCGATCGGGTAACCGCGATGGAGCAGAACGCCCTCGTCGCCATCGATATAGGTGATTTTCGATTCACAGGATGCGGTCGAGGTGAAACCAGGATCGTACGTGAAGGAAGCCGTGTTCTTGTAGAGGGCGCCGATATCGATGACATCAGGGCCGATCGTGCCGCTCTTGACCGGAAGGTCGACTGTTTTCTCACCGAGTTTCAGTGTTGCGCTTTGATCCGTCATTCTGATCCTCCAAACTGGCGGTTGGCGCCTTAAAAGCGCCATAGGGTTAAGCGTCGTCTGCGATAGCTATATGATCGCGCGCCTAATGCCAAGTTACCGTGATGCCATTTTGTGCATCGCAGTATCAACTTTTAAGCACTCCAGCGATGTCGTCTCCGCATAGCGGAAGTCAATGATAAACCTGACATTTTTGATGGTTTTATTTCCCGTTTGAATTCAAACGATTATAGTTGCGTTTCGGTTCCGCTGGCCTCATTCTGATTGCAGTTCAGGGTGGCTTTCGGGTGTCGTTGCATGCCGGGGTTGAATGCCAGTCACGTCGTTTTGATGCCACCCGAAGCGGCGCAAATTGCCAATTTGCCGGCCGTAACAGGGCAAAATGCCCGTGCCATAATGACGCGCGCGCCATTGACGCAGTCGACGTCAGGTTTTCTGAGTCGCGCAAGCCGCCAGATCCACCGCCAGACCGCAGCCGCCCGGCAGGCATTCGGCACGGAATTCGATCACGGCCGCTTTTTCCTGGCGTCGCCCATCTTCCTTGGCGCTGGCGCCATCGCCTGGTTCCGCCTTGCTGTCGATATCCAGCCCGTGCGGCTTCTCGCCTGGGCTATCCTCTTCGGTCTCGTCTTTGTCTTGGCGGGCTCGGCGCGCGTCGCAACACGCCGTGTGGCGATATCAGGCCTGCTCGTCGTCCTCGGCATGTTCGCGGCGCAGCTCGAGACCTGGCGCGCTGATACCGTCGTTCTCGATACAGCGGTGACGACGACTGTGACCGGCCGCGTGGAACGGCGCGAGGGAGATGACAATGGGCGCTGGCGCTATATCGTCAGGGTAACGCGCACGGACGAGCCGAGCCTCAAGCGTCCGCCGCAGCAGGTCTCGCTCGTCGCGCGTGCCGGCGAGCCCGTCCGGGTCGGTGGCTGGTTGACCGGTCGCGTGCGCCTGACGCCGCCGGCCGGACCGGCATTGCCCGAACTCAACGATTTCGCCTTCTCTGCCTATTTCGACGGCATCGGTGCCAACGGCTTCTTCTACGGCATCCCGCAGCCCGTCCCATCGCAGGCGGGCGGTGCCAGTCTCTCCGCCGCCGATCGAGCCATGGAATGGCTCTACGGTATGCGCAGCAGCATAGGCGACCGCATCCGCAGCATCCTGCCCGGCGATACCGGCGCCTTCGCCGCCTCGCTGGTCACCGACGAGAGACGTGCCATCTCCAACGAGACGACCGAGGCGCTGCGCCAATCTGGCCTCGCACACATCGTCGCGATCTCGGGCCTCAACATGGCGCTGTCGGCCGGTATCTGCTTTGTCGGGCTGCGCCTGTTCTTCGGCCTCTTCCCCGGTTTCGCGCAGGCCTATCCGACCAAGAAGCTCGCCGCCGGCAGCGCTCTTGTGGCGCTGACGGCCTATTACATGATCTCGGGCTTCGCCGTCTCCGCCGAGCGCGCCTTCATCATGATGGCGATCATGCTGGTGGCAGTGCTGTTCGATCGCCCCTCAATCAGCCTGCGCAACATTGCGCTCTCGGCGCTGCTGATCATCCTGATGTCCCCATCGGAGGTGCTGGGCCCAAGCTTCCAGATGTCCTACGCCGCGACGCTGGCGCTGGTCGCAGGCTTTGCCGTCTGGACCAGGAGGAGGCACCGCGAGAGCGTCTTTCTCACGCACCCCGCAATTAAGCCGGTCATGGTCACGTTCCGCTTCTTCGGCGGCATCGCGCTGACCTCGATGATCGGCGGTTTCTCGACAGCGCTGTTTTCGATCGAGCATTTTCACCGGCTGAGCGGCTATGGCCTTCCGGCTAACCTGCTCGCCATGCCGGTCATCTCCTTCATCGTCATGCCCTTCGGAATGCTCGCGATGTTGGCAACGCCATTTGGCCTGGATGCGCCGCTGTGGAGCGTCGCCGGCTTCGGGCTCGATCTGGTGATCGACATCGCCAAGATGGTGTCCGGCTGGGGCGGCAGTGTCGATATCGGGCGGATCCCCGAGTGGTACTTCGCGATCGCCGTGCTCGGCTTTCTTATATGGGGGCTGATGCGCACACGCCTGCGATGGATCGGCGCTACGGTTGCCGCGATCGCAACCCTCGTCGTTGTCCTGCTCCCGGCCGCCCCCACGCCAGAGCTTGTCGTCTCCGAGGACGGAAGCCTCGTGGCATCGGTCAAGAGCGACAGCCTCGCCAGCAACCGCGAGCGACCGCCCGACTTCATCTTCGGGCAATGGCAGCGCGCACTCGCGATCGAAGACCACAAGCCGCCCGATATGCTCGACGGCGAGGCCTTGTCCATTCCGAGAAGAGGTGAGCCACGACCAAGGCTGACGCCGAAACAACAACGCGAATCCCGCGCCATGATGCGCGCTGCAGCGGCCTCCACAAACGACAATCGCTTCCAGTGCCTCAAGACGGCCTGGTGCGTAACGGCACTCGACAGCGGCTACCTCATCGCGACGCTCGAAAACGCCGCCTATCTCGGCCCCGCCTGCGACGTGGCCGATATCGTCATCACGCCCGTCCGGCTTCGCCAAGCGACATGCCGCTCCGGCGCCATGCTGTTGACCGGCGAGACCCTCAGGCGATCGGGAGCCGTCGAAATCCGCATCGACGAGCAGGGGGCACCGGTCGTCAAAACAGCCTATGCAAGCCTCAGCCGTCCCTGGATGCGCCATCGCGCCTATGACTGGCGCAACGACAGCTTCAGCGATAACTCGTCACCACTCAGTGATATCGGCGAATAAGCCCGACTAGCTTGCCCTGAACCTTGACGCGGTCAGGCCCGAAAATGCGCGTTTCGTAAGCCGGGTTGGCGGCCTCAAGCGCGATCGAGGCGCCCTTGCGGCGGAAGCGCTTCAGCGTTGCCTCTTCATCGTCGACAAGCGCCACGACGATATCGCCGGGGTTGGCGGTATTGCCGTTGCGGATGATGACGGTGTCGCCGTCGAAAATGCCGGCTTCGATCATCGAGTCGCCCTTGACCTCGAGCGCATAGTGCTCGCCGGCGCCGAGCATATCGGCGGGGACGGTGATGTCGTGGGTGTTGTTCTGGATCGCCGAGATCGGCACACCGGCGGCGATCCGGCCCATGACGGGAACGGACGCCGAGTTACCGTTGTCGGCGCTCGGCGCTGCCTTCGGGGCAGGGGCTGCTGCCACCGGCTGCGGCTTTCCGAGGCTGCCCTCGATGACGCTCGGCGAAAAGCCGCGTCGCGGCTGCAGGCTCGGATTATAGGCTTCCGGCAACTTGATGACCTCGAGCGCGCGCGCCCGGTTTGGCAGCCGGCGAATGAAGCCGCGCTCTTCCAGCGCCGTGATCAGCCGGTGAATGCCGGATTTTGATGCGAGATCGAGTGCATCCTTCATTTCGTCAAAGGATGGCGGAACGCCCGACTCTTTCATCCGCTCATGAATGAACAGAAGCAGTTCTTGTTGCTTGCGTGTCAGCATCGAAATGAACCCCAGAGTCGTGAAACAAAGCCAGAACGGACACTATATGTTCCATATGTGTTCCGCAAGTGCCTAAATTTTCGTAAAACTTGGCTCGGAATCGTCGCGATTTTGCACTTCATTCGATTTAACCGCGCTCGCCTCTTGCATTGTGGCGAAAGCCAGCGCACATCTCTGCCGATTTCGGGAGGATTTGCTGATGCGTGACCCCCATCCTCTGGACCACGTGGTGCTGCCGGTCGTCAATATCGAGATGGCGCGCGAGCGCCTGGGCAAGCTCGGTTTCACCGTCGCCGCCGATGCGCGGCATCCATTCGGCACCGAGAATGCCTGCGTCTTCTTTGCCGACAAGACCTACCTCGAGCCGCTCGGCGTCGCCAGTCTGGAGACCTATGAGGCTGCCATCGGCGACGGCAACGTTTTCACCGCTCGCGACCGCGCCTTTCGCTTCCGCTGCGGCGACGACGGCTTGTCGGCTATCGTCTTCGGCACGCCGGATGCCGATAGCGATCACGCCCGCTTTACTGCCGATGGCATGAGCGGCGGCGAGATGCTGCAATTCGCCCGGCAGATGAAGATGCCGGATGGTTCCGAGGCGACCGCCGCTTTCCGCCTGGCTTTCGCGGCCGATCTGCGCGCGCCCGATTTCTTCCTCTTCGCCTGCCAGCGCGTCAACCCACTGCCCAGCGACCGCAAGGCGTTGGAAACGCATGCGAACGGCGTCTTGGGCATTCTGTCGATCGTGCTCTCTTCCTCCGATCCCAGGGCCTTCGCGCCGCTGTTGCAGTTGGCGTCGGATGCGCAGGCGACCCGCGAGGAGGCATTCGGTGTCAGCCTCGATGCCGGCAACGCCCGTATCAATATCCTGTCGCCGGATGGCTTGAACGCTTACTACGATCTCTCCGAGCCCAAGGCCGATCGCGGCCTGCGCGGCGCGGCGATTGTCTTTTCCGTTGCTGATCTCGCCGTGACAGAGGCGCATTTGGCTGCTAACGGGATCACCTATACACGCAAGAACAATCGAATTCTGGTGAAGGCCGCACCCGGCCAGGGCGCGCTCTTCGCCTTCGAGGAGAAACAATGACTGAAACCAATTCCGAAGTGGCCGTTGGCGAAGGCGCCGGCCGTGTGGTGTTTTCCAACGCCGGCAAGCTGTCGCTGATCGCCGGCCCCTGCCAGATGGAAAGCCGCGACCATGCCTTCATGATCGCCGGCACGCTGAAGGAGCTCTGCGACAAGCTCGGCATCGGCCTTGTCTACAAGTCCTCCTTCGATAAGGCCAACCGCACGTCGCTGTCGGCCCAGCGCGGCATCGGGCTTGAAACGGCGCTTGAGGTGTTCGCCGATCTCAAGAAGGAATACGGTTTTCCTGTCTTGACCGACATCCACACCGAGGAGCAGTGCGCCGAAGTCGCCACTGTCGTCGATGTGCTGCAGATCCCGGCCTTCCTTAGCCGGCAGACGGACCTGCTGGTCGCCGCCGCCAAGACCGGCCGCGCCATCAACGTCAAGAAGGGCCAGTTCCTGGCGCCTTGGGACATGAAGAACGTGCTTGCCAAGCTGAATGCCAGCGGCAACCCGAACATCATGCTGTGCGAACGCGGCGCTTCCTTCGGCTACAACACGCTGGTCTCGGACATGCGCTCGCTGCCGATCATGGAAGCCATGGGTGCGCCTGTTGTTTTCGACGCGACCCATTCGGTGCAGCAGCCGGGCGGGCAGGGCGGCTCCAGTGGCGGCCAGCGCGAATTCGTGGAAACGCTCGCGCGTGCGGCTGTCGCCGTCGGTGTCGCCGGTGTGTTCGTCGAGACGCACGAAGATCCCGACAATGCGCCGTCGGATGGCCCGAACATGGTCTATCTCAAGGATATGCCGCGCCTGCTCGAGAAGCTGCTGGCCTTCGACGCCATCGCCAAGGGCTGACGTTCAAACGACTGACACGTTCGTGTATTAGGCCAACCACGAATAATGCGGCGAAGCATGCGCAAAACGGCCCCAAACTGGCATTGTAATTTGCGCATCTTCGATTAAAGACGAATTTCAAACGATTTATCCACCCTCAAGCAGAGAAGAGCCGATGACCGCTATTACCGATATTATCGCCCGCGAGATTCTCGACAGCCGTGGTAATCCCACCGTCGAAGTCGATGTCTATCTCGAAGATGGCAGCATGGGCCGCGCCGCCGTTCCGTCGGGCGCATCGACCGGAGCGCACGAAGCCGTCGAACTCCGCGATGGTGGCAAGCGTTATCTCGGCAAGGGTGTCGAAAAGGCCGTCGAAGCCGCCAACACGGAAATCTTCGACGCCATCGGCGGCATCGACGCTGAAAACCAAATCCAGATCGACAACATCATGATCGAACTGGACGGCACGCCGAACAAGTCGCGCCTCGGCGCCAACGCCATCCTCGGCGTTTCGCTGGCCGTTGCCAAGGCTGCCGCTGAAGCTGCCGGCCTGCCGCTCTACCGCTACGTTGGTGGCGCTTCCGCGCACCTCCTGCCGGTTCCGATGATGAACATCATCAACGGTGGCGCGCATGCCGACAACCCGATCGACTTCCAGGAGTTCATGATCCTGCCGGTTGGCGCTGATTCCATCCGCGAAGCCGTTCGCATGGGCTCGGAAGTCTTCCACACGCTCCGCAAGGAACTCGCGGCCCAGGGTCACAACACCAACGTTGGCGACGAAGGCGGTTTCGCACCGGGTCTGAAGAGCGCTCCGGAAGCCCTCGATTTCATCATGAAGTCGATCGAGAAAGCCGGCTACAAGCCTGGCGAAGACATCCACCTCGGCCTCGACTGCGCCTCGACCGAATTCTTCAAGGACGGCAAGTACGTTCTCGAAGGCGAAGGCCGCACGCTGGAGCCGGGCGCAATGGCTGAATACCTGGCGCAGCTCGCCGCTCAGTACCCGATCATCTCGATCGAAGACGGCATGGCTGAAGACGACTGGGATGGCTGGAAGGCTCTGACGGATCTGGCCGGCAAGAAGGTTCAGCTGGTCGGCGACGATCTTTTCGTCACCAACTCGGCTCGCCTGCGCGATGGTATCAAGATGGGCGTCGCCAACTCGATCCTCGTCAAGGTCAACCAGATCGGTTCGCTGACGGAAACGCTCGACGCGGTCAACACCGCGCACAAGGCAGCCTACACCGCTGTCATGTCGCACCGTTCGGGCGAAACCGAAGACTCGACGATCGCCGATCTCGCCGTTGCCACGAACTGCGGCCAGATCAAGACCGGCTCGCTGTCGCGTTCGGATCGTCTTGCCAAGTACAACCAGCTGATCCGCATCGAAGAAGGCCTCGGCCCGCAGGCCCAGTACGCCGGCCGTTCGATCATCCGCGGCTAAGTCGTCTTATTTCAAGCATTTGGAACCCGCGCTCTCGTGAACTGATCCCCGAAGTTGGATTGCCAACTTTCGGGGGCAGTTCATGACGGCGCGGGTTTTTTGTTGCGCCGCGTTCATAGTCAACGGACGGTTAATCTCTACCCGGTAGTCTCTTGGTCAAGGGTAATGCGTTTCGAGAATGCGTGTATGTGGACCAAGCATCATAAGAAGAAAAAGATCGGCCGTTTCGTCATCCCGGCGATGACGGTCGCGTTTCTCTCCTACTTCGGCTACCATTGCATCCATGGCGACTACGGCCTGCGCGCGACCGAAGTGTTCGAGCGTCAGCGCATCACGCGCGAAAGAGAGCTGGCCGTGCTTAAAAATAAGCGCGAACACCTTGAAAAGCAGGTGGCGCTCCTAAGTGATGGTTCCATGGACAAGGACATGCTGGATGAGAAGGCTCGCCTTCAGCTGAACTTCTCCCGCGCCGACGAGATCGTCATATTCAATCATTATTCGAATTAACCGGATTCAGGTTAATCGAAATAAATTGATATTTATCAACAGCTTGTGCCAGAATATGAGCCATGCATTTATGGCATTGCTGTGGCGAAATTTCTTCCCTATGGTGCGCACCACCCAAGAACCGATAAACCCATAGGGAGGGTTGAATGGCTCCGCGAAAAAACGCGACCGTTTCCAGCCGTAAGACAAGCGCAAAGCCTGCAGCCAAGGCATCGAATGGTGGCCCGGTGGCCGATTTCGATCGTGACGAAGAGCTCAAGGCCTATCGCGAAATGCTGCTCATCCGCCGTTTCGAAGAGAAGGCGGGCCAGCTTTACGGCATGGGCTTCATCGGCGGTTTCTGTCACCTCTATATCGGCCAGGAAGCTGTCGTCGTCGGCATGCAGATGGCGCAGAAGGAAGGTGACCAGGTCATCACCGCTTACCGCGACCACGGTCACATGCTGGCAACCGGCATGACCGCACGCGGCGTCATGGCCGAGCTGACCGGCCGCATCGACGGCTACTCCCGTGGCAAGGGCGGCTCGATGCACATGTTCTCCAAGGAGAAGCATTTTTACGGCGGTCACGGCATCGTCGGCGCCCAGGTGTCGCTTGGCACCGGTCTCGCCTTCGCCAATCGCTACCGCGGCAATGACAGCGTCTCGATCGCCTATTTCGGCGACGGCGCCGCCAACCAGGGCCAGGTCTACGAGAGCTTCAACATGGCTGCTCTCTGGAAGCTCCCGATCATCTACATCATCGAGAACAACCGTTACGCCATGGGCACGTCCACGGCCCGTGCCACGGCACAGTCGAACTACTCGCTGCGCGGTTCCGGCTTCGGCATCCCCGGCGTCCAGGTCGACGGCATGGATGTTCGCGCCGTCAAGGCTGCGGCCGACGAGGCGCTCGAGCATTGCCGGTCCGGCAAGGGTCCGATCATTCTCGAAATGCTGACCTATCGCTATCGCGGTCACTCCATGTCCGACCCGGCCAAGTATCGCTCCAAGGAAGAAGTGCAGAAGATGCGCTCCGAGCAGGATCCGATCGAACAGGTCAAGGCACGCCTCATTGAAAAGGGCTGGGCCTCAGAGGACGATCTCAAGGCGGTCGACAAGGACGTTCGCGACATCGTCGCAGATAGCGCCGACTTCGCCCAGGCCGCACCGGAGCCGGATGCATCCGAGCTCTACACCGACATTCTGCTGTAATCGGGGAGGGTAGACCCATGCCAATCGATATTCTCATGCCCGCCCTCTCTCCGACGATGGAAGAAGGCACGCTGTCCAAGTGGCTGAAGCAGGAAGGTGACAAGGTCACCTCCGGCGACATCATTGCCGAAATCGAAACCGACAAGGCGACGATGGAAGTCGAAGCCGTCGACGAAGGTGTCATCGGCAAGCTGCTCGTTGCCGCCGGCACCGAAGGCGTCAAGGTAAACGCCAAGATCGCTATTCTCCTGCAGGACGGCGAATCCGCATCCGACATCTCGGCTGCACCTGCTGCCGCCGCACCGGCCGCCGCCGAAGCACCAAAGGCTGCTGAAGCGCCCGCCGCTGCCGCAGCTCCCGTTCCGGCCGAGCCCAAGGCTCAGGTTCCGAACGATCCTGAAATCCCCGCCGGCACCGAAATGGTCTCCATGACCGTGCGCGAAGCGCTTCGCGACGCCATGGCCGAGGAAATGCGCGCCGACGACAATGTCTTCGTCATGGGCGAGGAAGTGGCCGAATACCAGGGCGCCTACAAGGTGACCCAGGGCCTGCTGCAGGAATTTGGCGCCCGCCGCGTCATCGACACCCCGATCACCGAGCACGGCTTTGCCGGCGTTGGCGTCGGTGCCGCGATGTCCGGCCTGAAGCCGATCGTCGAGTTCATGACCTTCAACTTCGCCATGCAGGCGATCGACCAGATCATCAACTCCGCTGCCAAGACGCTCTACATGTCCGGCGGCCAGATGGGTGCTCCGATCGTGTTCCGTGGCCCGAACGGTGCCGCTGCCCGCGTCGGCGCCCAGCACAGCCAGGACTACTCGGCCTGGTACAGCCAGATCCCGGGCCTCAAGGTCGTCATGCCCTACACGGCATCCGACGCCAAGGGCCTGCTCAAGGCCGCGATCCGCGATCCGAACCCGGTCGTCTTCCTTGAAAACGAAATCCTCTACGGTCAGCACTTCGACGTGCCGAAGATGGACGATTTCGTTCTCCCGATCGGCAAGGCCCGCATCCACCGTCAGGGCAAGGACGTCACGATCGTCTCCTTCGGTATCGGCATGACCTATGCCACCAAGGCCGTCGCTGAACTCGAAAAGATCGGCATCGACGTCGAACTGATCGACCTGCGCACGCTGCGTCCGATGGACCTGCCGACCGTGATCGAATCGGTCAAGAAGACCGGCCGTCTCGTTACCGTCGAGGAAGGCTACCCGCAGAACTCGGTCGGTACCGAAATCGCCACCCGCGTCATGCAGCAGGCTTTCGATTACCTCGATGCGCCGGTTCTCACGATCGCCGGCAAGGACGTTCCGATGCCTTACGCCGCCAACCTCGAAAAGCTTGCGCTGCCAAGCGTCGACGAAGTCGTCCAGGCCGTGAAAGCCGTCTGCTACAAGTAACAAGGGAAGGGTATTTCGATGCCTATCAACATCACGATGCCTGCCCTGTCTCCGACCATGGAAGAGGGCAACCTCGCCAAGTGGCTGGTCAAGGAAGGCGATACGGTTAAGTCTGGCGATGTCATCGCCGAGATCGAAACCGACAAGGCGACGATGGAAGTCGAAGCGGTCGACGAAGGTGTCGTCGCCAAGCTCGTCGTTCCCGCCGGCACTGAAGGCGTCAAGGTCAATGCCTTGATCGCCGTTCTGGCCGCCGATGGCGAAGACGTCGCCGCCGCCGCAAGCGGCGCGGGTTCGGCTGCTCCGGCACCGAAGGCTGCCGAAGCGCCGAAGGCCGAGGCGAAGACCGAGGCCGCTCCGGCTCCAGCGGCTGCCCCGACACCGGCAGCGGCGCCTGCCGCTGCTTCCACGGGCGGCAACCGCACCTTCTCCTCGCCGCTCGCGCGTCGCCTGGCGAAAGAAGCCGGTATCGATCTCGCAGCTGTCGCAGGCTCCGGCCCGCATGGCCGCGTCGTCAAGAGCGACGTCGAGGCCGCCGTCGCTGGTGGTGGTGCAAAGGCTGCATCTGCCGCTGCTCCGCAGGCTGCCGCATCGACTCCGGCCGCAGCACCGAAGGGCGCATCCGACGAGACCGTTCTCAAGCTGTTCGAGCCGGGTTCCTACGAACTCGTGCCGCATGACGGCATGCGCAAGGTCATCGCCAAGCGTCTGGTCGAATCCAAGCAGACCGTGCCGCACTTCTACGTCACCGTCGATTGCGAGCTCGATGCGCTGCTGGCGCTGCGCGCCCAGCTCAACGACGCCGCTCCCCGCAAGGAGGGCGCGCCGGCCTACAAGCTGTCGGTCAACGACATGGTCATCAAGGCCATGGCGCTTGCTCTGCGCGACGTTCCGGATGCCAACGTCTCCTGGACCGAAGCCAACATGGTCAAGCACAAGCACGCCGATGTCGGTGTTGCTGTCTCGATCCCGGGCGGCCTGATCACCCCGATCATCCGCAAGGCCGAGGAAAAGACCTTGTCGGCGATCTCCAACGAGATGCGCGACCTCGGCAAGCGTGCCAAGGACCGCAAGCTGAAGCCTGAGGAATATCAGGGCGGCACTTCGTCGGTCTCCAACATGGGCATGATGGGCGTCAAGCACTTCGCAGCCGTCATCAACCCGCCGCACGCAACGATCCTCGCGGTCGGCGCGGGCGAGCAGCGCCCCGTCGTCAAGAACGGCCAGCTGGCTGTTGCAACAGTGATGACGGTTACGCTGTCGACCGACCATCGCTGCGTCGATGGCGCATTGGGCGCGGAGCTGCTGCAGGCGTTCAAGGGCTACATCGAAAACCCGATGGGCATGCTTGTCTGATCAAACGGCGGAGGCGGAAATGACGAAGACCGTTCTTTGCTATGGTGATAGCCTGACCTGGGGTTATGACGCCGCTTCCGTTGGTCGTCATGAGTACAAGGATCGTTGGCCGAGTGCGCTTCAGGCTGCACTCGGCAACGAGGTCCGGGTTATCGCCGAGGGATTGAACGGTCGTACCACCGCCTTCGACGACCATCTCGCTGATTGCGACCGCAACGGCGCCCGCGTCCTGCCGACCATCCTTCAGACGCATGCGCCGCTCGATCTCGTCATTCTGCTCCTCGGCACCAACGACATGAAGAATGTCGTGGCAGGATCGGCCTTCGCCGCCTGCCAGGGCATCGCCCGGCTGGTGCGGCTGGTCCGCAACCACGCCTGGCCGTTCGATTCCGACGTGCCGGATATCCTGATCGTCGCGCCACCGAGGATCTGCGAAACGGCCAACGTGCCCTTCGCGGCCTCCTTCATCGGCGGTATCGAGGAATCGGCGATGTTGGCTACGCTCTATCGGGATCTCGCAGACGAGCTCGGCTGCGGTTTCTTCGACGGCAATTCGGTCGCCAAGACGACGCCGCTCGACGGCATCCATCTCGACGCCGAAAATACCCGCGCTCTCGGGCGCGGCATGGAATCGACCGTGCGGATGATGTTGGGGCTTTGACGGTGGCGTCTTTCGTGACGCTGCGTCCCGCCACACGGGATGACGCGGCCGAACTGGCGATCCTCTCGGACATTGCCTCGCATGGCTTCGCGTCCTGGCTCTGGCTGGGTGAGCTCGGCGGCACCGGAAGCGATACGCCGATGGAGCTTGGCCGGCTGAAGATGCGTCAGGACGAAGGCTACGGCACATGGCGCCACGCGGTGCTGGCCGAAGCCTACGGCGAGACGGCGGGCGCGGCGATCGGTTACGCGCTGGGCGAGGACGTAAAGAATATGGAGGTCGACCGCGTGGCTTTGCAGCCGGTGATCGATCTGCAGAAGATGGTTGTTGGCAGCTGGTTCATTGCAACGCTCGGCGTCTATAGCCATCTGCGCGGCATCGGGATTGGCCGGGAAATACTTAAAGGTCAGATCGACAGGGCAGGGATGCTGCCGGTCAGCCTGATCACCGCAAGTGACAATGAAGCGGCTTTGTCGCTTTACAAGAAGAATGGATTTTCGGAAGCGGCGCGCCAGAAGGCGATGTCTCTTTTCGAAAGCAGCAGGAAACACGAGTGGGTGCTTCTCACCCGCGACGCCCGATAACAAAGGCAGGAAAACATGGCTGAGAATTACGACGTCATCATCATCGGCTCCGGTCCCGGCGGCTATGTGGCCGCTGTGCGCGCCAGCCAGCTCGGTCTCAAGACAGCGATCGTCGAGCGCGAGCACCTGGGCGGCATCTGCCTGAACTGGGGCTGCATCCCGACCAAGGCGCTGCTGCGCTCGGCCGAAGTGCTCGACCACGCCAACCACGCCAAGGACTACGGCCTCGTTCTCGAAGGCAAGATGAGCGCCGACGTGAAAGCCGTTGTCGCCCGCTCGCGCGGTGTCTCCGCGCGTCTCAATGGTGGCGTCGGCTTCCTGATGAAGAAGAACAAGGTCGATGTGATCTGGGGCGAAGCCAAGATCACCAAGCCGGGCGAGATCGTCGTCGGCAAGTCCTCCAAGCCTGTCGTCGAGCCGCAGAACCCGGTTCCGAAGAACGTCAAGGGCGAGGGCACCTACACCGCCAAGCACATCATCGTCGCGACAGGCGCCCGTCCGCGCGCGCTGCCCGGCATCGAGCCGGATGGCAAGCTGATCTGGACCTACTTCGAGGCGATGAAGCCGGCAGCCCTGCCGAAGTCGCTGATCGTCATGGGCTCCGGCGCCATCGGCATCGAGTTCGCGAGCTTCTACCGCTCGATGGGCGTCGACGTCACCGTCGTCGAAGTCATGCCGACGATCATGCCGGTCGAGGACGTCGAAGTCACCGCGATCGCGCGCAAGCAGCTCGAGAAGCGCGGCATGAAGATCCTCACCAGCGCCAAGATCACCAAGGTCGAAAAGGCCGCCGATAGCCTGACCGCCCATGTCGAGACGGCTGACGGCAAGGTCCAGCAGATCACCGCCGACCGCATGATCTCGGCCGTTGGCGTCCAGGGCAACATCGAAAACCTCGGCCTCGAAGCTGTCGGCGTCAAGACCGACCGCGGCTGCGTCGTCATCGACGGCTACGGCAAGACCAACATCGCCGGCATCTACGCCATCGGCGACGTCGCCGGCCCGCCGATGCTTGCCCACAAGGCCGAGCACGAAGGCGTCGTCTGCGTCGAAAAGATCGCCGGCCTGCCGAATGTTCACGCCACCGACAAGGGTAAGGTCCCTGGCTGCACCTACTGCCACCCGCAGGTCGCCTCTGTTGGTCTGACCGAAGCCAAGGCCAAGGAAGCCGGCCGTGACATCCGCGTCGGCCGCTTCTCCTTTGCCGCCAACGGCAAGGCGATCGCGCTCGGCGAAGACCAGGGTCTCTGCAAGGTGATCTTCGACAAGAAGACCGGCGAACTGCTCGGCGCGCACATGGTCGGCGCCGAAGTCACCGAACTCATCCAGGGCTTCGTGGTCGCCATGAACCTGGAAACGACCGAAGAAGAACTGATGCACACCATCTTCCCGCATCCGACGGTTTCCGAAACCATGAAGGAAGCGGTTCTGGATGCTTACGGTCGCGTCCTCAACGCTTGATAATTTTCTTCGCCGCTCTCTATGACGGATTGAACCACGTTCAATTGCGGACTGGAAAAAGCGAAAGGAAATCATCATGTCTATGGGTACGCAGGCACTCGTCATCTTCCTCCTGATCGGTCTGGTCGCGGGCTTCCTCGCCAGCCTGATCGTTGGCGGAGGCGGATTGATACGGTGCCTGCTCAGCGGCATCATCGGCGCGTTCGTCGGAGGCTTTCTCTTCAACGCGCTGGGGATCAACCTGGGCATAGACAGCGCCATCGTGGTGCAGATTATTCACGCCACGGTCGGCGCCATCATCGTGGTGTTGATCGCAAGGGCGATAGCTTGAGGGGATAGGACTGCATGGAAGGTGTGGGCTGGATTACGGCGATCATCGTCGGCGGCTTCGCGGGCTGGCTCGCGGGCATTTTGATGGGCATACGCTTCGGCGTTTTGATGAACATCGTCATCGGCATCGTCGGTGCCGTCATCGCCAGCGCGATCTTCAACCGCGCCGGCATCTATGTCGCCAGCGGTTGGCAGGGTTACCTTGTGACGGGTTTCATCGGCTCTTGTATCTTGCTATTTCTGGCAAAACTCGTCAGACGCTGACGAAAGAGGCCGTTTCGGCGGTTTGAAGGCAGGTTATTGATGGTAACTATTCTCGACAGGATCAATCCAAACGCTGAAAAGCGCGTGCGGCACCCGGAAAAGGCGCATCGCCCGGACACGGAAGTCATGCGCAAGCCGGACTGGATCCGCGTCAAGGCGCCGACCTCCAAGGGCTACGCCGAAACCCGCTCGATCGTGAAGGAGCACAAGCTCGTCACCGTCTGCGAGGAAGCCGGCTGCCCGAACATTGGCGAGTGCTGGGACAAGAAGCACGCGACCTTCATGATCATGGGCGAGATCTGTACGCGCGCCTGTTCCTTCTGCAACGTCGCGACCGGCAAGCCGAACGCGCTCGACATGGCCGAGCCCGAGAGCGTTGCGAAGGCCGTCAAGGAGATGGGCCTCAGCCACGTGGTCATCACCTCGGTTGACCGCGACGATCTGGAAGACGGCGGCGCCGAGCACTTCGAGAAGGTGATCTGGGCGATCCGCGCCGCGTCGCCGACGACCACGATCGAAATCCTGACGCCCGACTTCCTGAAGAAGCCAGGCGCCTTGGAGCGCGTCGTCGCCGCCAAGCCCGACGTCTTCAACCACAACATGGAAACCGTGCCGGGCAACTATCTGACCGTCCGCCCCGGTGCCCGCTACTTCCACTCCGTACGCCTGCTGCAGCGGGTGAAGGAACTGGACCCGACCATGTTCACCAAGTCAGGCATCATGGTCGGCCTCGGCGAGGAGCGCAACGAAGTGCTGCAGCTGATGGACGACCTGCGCGTCGCCGACGTCGACTTCCTGACGATCGGCCAGTACCTGCAGCCGACCCGCAAGCACCACGCGGTCATGAGCTACGTCACGCCCGAGGAATTCAAGTCCTACGAGACGGTCGCCTACACCAAGGGCTTCCTGATGGTCGCCTCCAGCCCGCTGACCCGCTCCTCGCACCACGCCGGCGACGACTTCGCCCGCCTGCGCGCCGCGCGTGAGAAGAAGCTGCTGGTGGCTGCGGAGTAATCAGGCTGCCGACGATGGATTGATATCCGTATCGTTTTCCGATACGGATATCGGATGATCGTTGGCTTTCGCAACAAGCAGACTGAAGGCCTTTTCCTGCGACGCGATGCCCGCCATTTCCCGGCGGATGTCGTTGAGCGGGCGCGACGGAAGTTGATGGCACTCGACGCTGCGATAAGCCTTGATGATTTGCGGGTTCCGCCAAGCAATCGTCTCGAAGCCCTGAAGGGCAGCCGGGCCGGCCAGCATTCCATCCGTGTCAACGATCAGTGGCGCATATGCTTCGTCTGGAAAGACGGCAATGCAGATGATGTCGAATTCTGCGACTACCATTAGGAGGTGCGGATGCAGATCATTCCTGTCGACCCCATCCATCCCGGTGAAATTCTCAAAGAGGATTTCCTGAAGGAATACGGCATCTCCGCCTACAAGGCGGCGGAGGACATGGGAATTCCGCGCACGCGGATCGAAAGGGTGCTGCGCGGCGAAAACGGCATTACAGCAGACACGGCGTTGCGTCTGTCCCGCTATTTCAACAACAGCCCGGAATTCTGGCTCAATCTGCAGCGCACCTATGACCTTGCGGTCGCGCGTCGGACCGCCGGCGACCTCAACGGGATCACCCCCATCGAGGCGGCCTGATATCCCCGCAATCAGACAAGAGGCCATCGTGTTGCAACAACCGAAGCATCGGCTGAAGGTCACTGATCTCGGTGAGGCGGCCGAATTCCTGAAGCGCGCCGACCGGATCGTCATCTTCGGCTCATCAGGTGGCGGCAAGAGCACGCTGGCGCAGAAGATCGCGCGCATCCTTGGTGTCCGCTACGTTTCCATGGACCGCGAGGTATTCTGGCTTCCAGGATGGGTATCGAGGCCGAGGCCTGAACAGCGGGAGATCATCGCCAGGATCGTGAACGAGGACCGCTGGATCATCGACGGCAATAATCCGAGAACGCTCGATCTCAGGCTGCCGCGCACCGATGTCATCCTGTGGGTGAGGGTGTCGCGCTGGCTCTGCCTTTGGAGCATCTTCAAGCGCGGCATCGTCTATCGCGGCAGAACGCGGCCCGACATGGCGCCTGGGTGCCAGGAACAGTGGCCGGACCGGGAGTTCATCTCCTATGTCTGGAATTTCGAGAGGGACGACGTGCCCGAATTCATGGAAGGCATACGTCTGCATGGCACTGATGTACCACTCGTCGAATTGAGGAGCAGGGCGCAGATGGGACAACTGCTTCAGCGTCTGGAAGCCATCGGCTAGGATGAAGGCTTGACTCGGTCTTTGCTTGCGGGAGGGAAAGACATGCCGAATTTCGTCACCGATATCACCAGTGCCGCGGACCTCGTCAGCCACGCCGACCGCATTCTCGTGATCGGCTGCTCCGGCGGCGGCAAGACCACGCTGTCGAGGCGGCTTGGAGCGCAGCTTGAGCTGCGGCATATCTCGATGGATCGCGACTTCTATTGGCTGCCCGGTTGGGTGAAACGGCCGAAGGCCGAGGAGCGCGCGATGATCGCCGCCGCGGTCGCCGAGGAGCGGTGGCTGATGGACGGCACCGGCGCTTCGACCTTCGATCTCAGGATGCCGCGCACCGATATGGTGCTCTGGGTGCGCTTGCCGCGCTGGCGGTGTCTGCTCGGTGTCACCACAAGGTGGCTTCGTTGGCGGGGCAAGGCGCGGCCGGAGATGGCGCCGGGTTGCCCGGAAAGGCTGGATGGCGAGTTCCTGACCTACATCTGGAACTTCGAGCGACGGTGGGCGCCACTCATTCTCGCTGGCATCGAGCGATACAAGCCCGATGTGCCCGTCCTTCAGTTGAAATCGCACCGTGAAATGCGCCGCCTTCTTGATCTTCTTGGCGCGCCCGCTTAACTGCCGGTCATGCCTCAGTTCGAAACGCACCGCCCCGTCCCGCATTCCGCAGACCAGATGTTCGATCTCGTTGCCGATGTCGAGAAATACCCGCAATTCCTGCCGCTGTGCGAAGGGCTTGCGATCCGCAGTCGCAAGGAGCGCGATGGCAAGGTTCTGCTCATCGCCGACATGACGGTCGGCTACAAGGCGATCCGCGAGACCTTCACGACGCAGGTGCTGCTGAACAAGGCCGAGCGCGTCATAGACGTCAAATACATCGACGGTCCCTTCAAGTACCTCGACAATCGCTGGCGCTTCGAAGACACGGCGTCGGGCTCGACCGTCCATTTCTTCATCGATTACGAGTTCAAGAGCCGCATCCTCGGCGCTTTGATGGGCTCGATGTTCGACCGCGCCTTCCGGATGTTCACCGAAGCCTTCGAAACGCGCGCCGGCAAGATCTACAGCTGATCCGGCTTACTGCGGCCCGAGCTGCCGGATCATCGCCAGCGCCGTCCTGACGGTGGCGAGACGAACCTCGCCGCGACCGATATCGCCATAAAGCATCCTGTTGTGGATGAGGTCACCGTGCCGTGACTTGGCGGCGAGGTGCACCAGGCCGACAGGCTTTTCCGCCGATCCACCGCCTGGCCCGGCAATACCCGTGACCGCGACGGCGATCGATGCCCGCGAGCGGAAGAGGGCGCCATGCACCATCTGCCGCGCCGTTTCTTCCGATACCGCGCCGAAGCGCGCAAGCGTCGCTTCCTGAACGCCCAGCATCTCCATCTTCGCGGTGTTCGTGTAGGTGACGAAGCCGCGGTCGACGACTGCGGACGAGCCCGCAATTTCCGTGAGCGCGCCGGCGATCAGCCCGCCGGTACACGATTCCGCCGTCGACACCATCAATCCCGCCGCCCCGAATGTCCTGATAATGGCTTCGGCCTCAGACAGGATATCAGCGGGAAAGAGGCTCATTGGCTGATCTCCTGATAGACGACGGTGGCGGTGGCGATGGCGGCGATCCCTTCGCGGCGACCGACGAAGCCGATCGTCTCGTTGGTCGTCGCCTTGACCGAGCAGCGGTCGATCGAGATGCCGAGAAATTCCGAAAGCATGGCGCGCATCGTGTCGCGGTGTGGGCCGACCTTCGGCGCTTCCGCAATCAGCGTCACGTCGGCGTTCATGATGGTGCCGCCGCGCTCGCGCACGATCTTGGCCGCATGCTCGATGAAGATGCGCGACGGCGCACCTTTCCATTGCGGGTCCGACGGCGGGAAGTGGTCGCCGATATCGCCGGCGCCGCAGGTGGCAAGCAGCGCGTCCGTCAGCGCATGCAGCGCGACGTCGGCGTCTGAGTGGCCCTTGAGCTTCTGGTCGTGCGGAATGAACACGCCGCAGAGCGTCACGCCGTCGCCCGCCTCGAGCTGGTGCACGTCGTAGCCGTTGCCGGTGCGCACATCG
Organism: Rhizobium sp. UBA1881; assembly: GCF_002338015.1. Lineage (NCBI taxonomy): Bacteria > Pseudomonadati > Pseudomonadota > Alphaproteobacteria > Hyphomicrobiales > Rhizobiaceae > Rhizobium > Rhizobium sp. UBA1881. The sequence goes on along the minus strand of NZ_DDHH01000094.1, from coordinate 11,710 downwards.
GGAAGGCGTGTGCTGGAAAGTCTCTGGTCGGCCATTGCGATATCGCGCCTCACTGTCAGTTTTACATTGTCGGCCATGCCCTCGACGATCGTAACGGGATGGCCGGCCCATTCGGCGATCGCCGCGTCGTCGGTAAAATCGTTGCGATCGGCGGCCGCCGCGTTCTCATGCGCGGCAAGGATGATGCCGAAATCGAAGGATTGCGGCGTCTGCGCGGCATAGAGCTGCGCGCGGGGCACTGTTTCGACCACGATGCCGGATTGATCGGCGCGCTTCAGCGTATCGGCAACCGGCATGGCCGGCAGCACGGCAGGCGCGCCTTCAGCCAGCGTGGCCGCGACGCGGTCGAGCAGATCGTGATCGAAGAAGGGTCTTACGGCGTCGTGGATCAGGACGTGGGTGATCCCCTTGTCCTTCAGATGCCGAAGCCCTGCGAGCACTGATTGCTGGCGCGTCGCGCCGCCATGGACTGTCGCGATCGGCAGCTCGGAGGTGACACCAGCGGTTGCCTTCGTAAACAACGCCTCGTCATCGGCGTGAATCACGGCGACGATCTCGGTCGCCTGAGGCCATGTCGCGAAAAGTTCGAGCGTGTGGGCAATGACGGGCCGGCCACCGATCCGGCGATATTGCTTTGGGCCTTCGACGGATGCGCCGGCGCGCTCGCCCCGGCCTGCGGCCACCACGATAATTCCGATCGATATCGGTTGCTTTTGATGCATTTGCGGCATAAATCCCCAAAAAGCAGAATTTCTGGAGGTGCTCTAACGGCTTGGCGCACCGAATTCCAGCATTTGCCCGAAAAATATCAAACCGGGCACTTCCCCCTTGGCAAGTCTTTTAAATCTGTCTAAAAATAGTGCACCTGCTTAGCGTGCCTGAAAGATAATCAGTTGTCTGACATACACCTCGCATCTCCTTTGTGCATCGGAACCGTTGCGGTGCGCAACCGTATCGTGTTGGCGCCCATGTCCGGCGTCACCGATATGCCGTTCCGTCAATTGGCCTGGCGCCATGGCGCGGGGCTGGTGGTGACCGAGATGGTGGCGAGCCGCGAACTCGTCAACGACACCGAGCAATCCTGGGCGCGGCTGAAGACGGCCGGCTTCAATCCGCACATGGTTCAGCTTGCCGGTCGTGAAGCGCACTGGATGGCGGAAGGCGCGAAGATCGCC